>NZ_VUOT01000017.1:0-81254 GCF_009829295.1 Nocardia sp. CY15 | reverse complement strand
CCCCTCCCCCGGTGGGGTTTGTGGCTCCGGGCGGGGCGGGGGGTGGTGGGCTCGCCCCCCCCACGCCCGCGTGGACCGTTATTCAGCGTGCGCCAGAGCCACTCGCTGCCTCTCGGTATCGATATCGAGGATGCGAACCGTCAGAATGGCGCCGATTTGCGGCTCGGTGGACCACTCGGTTCGGTGCAGCAACCCGTGGATTCCTGGATCGACCTCCAAGAACGCGCCGAACGGCACGATCTCTACGACGGTCGCCTCCAGCACTCCGCCCTGAGCGTGCGCGGCGACGAAGTCCGGCCAGCCGCGCTGCTGCGGCGTTTCCGAAGGGGACATATGTTCACCTCCTTCCGATGTCCCTGTAGTACATGGGATTTCGCGAAGAAGGAGGGCGGGCCCCTGGCCCGCCGGATGATCACAGCGCGGCCGGGCGACCGTTCTGTGCGCGGCGTGTCGCCGACCCGGCAGTCATGACGACGACCTTAACTCAGCGCATCACGCGCGGCAAGACCTGCCTACGCCGATGCGGGAATCACTGCCCGCGAACACTATTCACCGAATCGCGGAGATCGCTTCGATCGAGGCGGGCGGGGCTCAGCGTTCCCGTTCGGACCAGAACGCACAGTGGTGCCTGATGGCGAAGTCCTCGATCACGACGCTGCCGGTTGCCCGCATGAGCAGCGTCGGCCCGTCGGAACTCTGCCCTGCCGACTCCGGCCACGCCGGCCATTGGGACGCGCCTGGACCGTTCGGGTCACCGGTATGGGCGAAAGTGGTCCACCATCGTTGCATTTGCGCCGCGAACGCGGCGGACGCCCCGGTCCATGGGATGGGCACTCCCATGAGACCGGTGAACAGATACGGAAGTTCGGCGGCGTGGAAGGCGCCGGGCAGGACCGGATCGGCGTCGCCGAACGGCGCCTGATCGAATTCGTACTGCCACAGGGGATGTCCCGTGTCGCGCGCGGTGCGGCTGGTGAACAGCGCGGGACAAGCGAGAAGACCGTCGGTGATCACCGCGGTCTGAGCGGCTGACGGTGAGGGATACCGATCGAGGGGGTAGCGGGCGAGTACGCGATCGGCATAACCGCCGAATGATTGGCGGACGTAGCGCTCGTAGCTCGCCGCGTCCGGGACGTGGCCGCGGGCGTAATCGGATTCCGCGACGAACAGCGCGCCTTCCGCGCTGTTGCTCCCCACGATGAGCGGTCTCTTGCGCTTGTCTCCTGCCAGGGCTTCGGCGAGTGTGCGGGTGACGACGACGCCGTCGATGCTGGGCACCCAGACGGGGGTCGGCCCGTCGAATCGGACGGTCGGCGAATCCAGGAGCTTCGCGGCGGGAAGCGCGCGAAGGCAGCTCGAACGTGTCGCGGCGTCGCCGCATCCGATGCTCTCCGCGTAGCGCTGTGAGCGTGCGAAGGCATCGTCCCGATTGCCGGGGACCAGCGGTGACTGTGCGCACGAGCCGCTTTGGACGATCGCTTTGGCGAACAGATCGTCGGAGCCGGGTGCGGCGAAGTGTGTGCAGACGCTTCCGCCACCTGCCGATTCACCGAAGATCGTGACATTGCCCGGATCGCCGCCGAAGGCACGCGCGTTCTCGCGCACCCATCGCAGAGCGGCTTGTTGGTCCTGGATGCCGACCGTTCCGGTGGCCCCGCCGGACTCGGCGGCCAGTTCCGGGAGCGACATGAAGCCGAACGGTCCGAGGCGGTAGTTCGGGACTGCGACGATGACGTCGCCGTCGGCGACCATCCGCGTGGGGGCGTCATATTGACTGTTGGAGCCGGTGACGTAGCCGCCGCCGTGGAGAAACACCATGACCGGCAACAGTCGGCCGGGTGCCCGGTCCGGCGCGTACACATCGATGGTCAGGCAGTCCTCGCTGGTGGGTCCGGTCGGTGGTAGGCCGGGCAGGTAGCCGTTCTGCGGACATTGCGGACCGTGGTGGTGAGCAGGCCGCACGCCGGGCCACGGCGGTACCGGACGCGGGGGGCTGAACCGCGCTCCGCCACCGGTGGGGGCCGCGAAGGGAATACCCAGGTATTCGACGATGCCGTCGGCGGCGTGGCCGGAGATCTCGCCGCCGGTCACGATCACCACCAGCGGCATGGACGCCACCGCCGGAGTACTCGCCAACCCCAGACCGCCGGCGAGGATCAGGGAGATCGCGGCTCGCACGCTCGAGCGAATCATGGCTGGCCAATACCTCCGATGCGGTCGCTACGGTCGGCGGCGAGGTTTCGTCCTCGTCCGCGGTAGCCGGCACGATCGGATCGATCTCGCGGTGGTTTCCGATGCGGTGCCGCAAAGCCCGCTCGAAACGAGCCGAATCGCCGCTCGAACCCTCACCCGGCGGATCACACGCCTGTGGCGCCGTAAAACATTCCGGCCGTACACGTCGACGAGGTCCGTACCCGCCCGGCGCCTGCGGCAGCGAACTCGTGCCCGGCCCTCATCGCCCGCCCGGACTCCAGACCCGCGAAGCCGCCGCTATGGGCTCGAGCTGGAGTAATGGCATCTCGGACCGATGCTACAGCGGTCCGGGGCACGTGGAGGTGCACGACGCAGCGGGCGACGAGCCGATGACGTCGCCGTCATCGACACGGCCACCCCGGCCGCGCATCCGTCTCGGACGCGCTGTCGGCGGTCGCTGACCGGCCGGCTCGCCGGTCAGCTCTCCGCGAGCAGGGCGAGTTCCTCGGCGAGAACCTTGACGGTCTCGCGAATCTGGTCCTCGGTGTGGCACGCGGTGACGAAGAACCGCAGCCGTGCGAGGTCTTCCGGCACCGCCGGATACAGGATCGGGTTGACGTTGATGCCGCGGCGCAACAGCGCGTTCGACAGTCGCAACGTCTTCATCGAGTCGCCCACGATGCACGGGATGATCGGCGTGTCGTGGCTGTCGCCGGTGTCGACCCCCACCTCCCGGGCCAATCGCAGGAACAGTCGAGAATTGCCGCGCAGACGTTCCAGGATGGCGCCTTCGGACCGCAACTGACGGATCGCCGCGGCCGAGGCGGCTGCGTTCATCGGCGTCATGCCGACGCTGTAGACGAATCCTGGCGTCGTGTACTTCAGGAATCGGATCAGTTCCGCGCTGCCCGCGACGTACCCGCCACAACCGGCGAGCGCCTTCGATGTCGTCCCGGACCACAATTCGACGTCGTCGCGATCGACGCCGAAATATTCGCCGATTCCACCGCCGCCCGCGCCGAGCACGCCGACGCTGTGCGCCTCGTCGATCATCAACAGCGCCTTGTGCTTCTTCTTGACGGCGATGATCGCGGGCAGATCGGGGATGTCGCCGTCCTGGCTGTAGACGCCTTCGATCAGGATCAGCACCCGCCGGTACTGATGGCGGATCTCGGTGAGCAGTTCGTCGAGGGCGGCGTGATCGTTGTGCGGGAACGGGCGGCGGGTCGCGCCCGACAGCTTGCAGCCTTGCATGATGCTGTCGTGCGCGAGGCTGTCGTGGATGACGAGGTCCTCCGGTCCTACCAGATGCCCGATGATCGTGACGTTCGTGGAGTGGCCGCCGACCAGTGCGATGGCGTCCTCGGTGCCGAGCAGGGCCGCGAGTTCGGCCTCGAGTTCGCGGTGCACCGGCTTCTCGCCGGAGAGGATCCGGCTGGCCGAGCACGAGCTGCCATAGCGGGCCACCGCGTCCTGCACGGCGGCGACGACCGCCGGATGGCCGGACAATCCGAGGTAGTTGTAGCTGGAGAAGTTGATCACCGAGGCGCCGTCGATGACCGAGGTGTCCTTGGTGACACCGTCGTTGACCAGGAAGTAGGGATTGGACAGGCCGAGCGATTCGGCGCCGGCGAGCCGGTCCGCGATCGACTTCACCTCCGCGAAATCCGAGATCCGGTACTCCGGCTCGGCGACCTCACACGACGGTTCGGGCATCCCGCCGGCCGCAGGGCCGGCTGCCTGCTGCGGGACGGGCACACCCACTCGACCGGTCAGGTAGGAGGTGACGTCGCCGAGCGTCGTCGTGGGCGTGAATCTGCTCGGGTCGACGGTCAGGCGGGGTAGCTTGCGAACGAGCGCGGCGATCAGGTCGGTCAGCATGAGCGAGTCGAAGCCCAGGTCGTCACCGAGCGTCTGGGCATCGCGGAGCCGGTCGGCCGGGAATCCGCTCACCCTGGAGAACTCCGCGCGCACGACGCTCGCGACGGCTGCGGGGGGCATCGGCGGGTCCGCGGTGGCCGTGCCCACCGCGGTCGTCGGGGTCACGATGTCGTGCGGTGTGACCGTCTCGGTCGCGACCGGCGCCGCCCCTCTGGGCTGTGGAACGTGCCCGGCGGACGGAGCGCCGACCAGACTCGCCAGGACGGCGTTCTGTTCGCGGAAGAGTGCGATCAACTGGTCCATGGAGGTTTCCTCGGATTGAGCGGAAGGCGCTGCGGTATTGCGTGATTCGACCCAGAACCGTTGGTCGGTGGAGAACTCGTATCCGGGCAGCCTGCGGCGGACGCGCTGCGCCGGCTCGTAGAGCCGGTCCCAGTCGGGGTCGAGTCCGTCGCGGTACAGAGCGGCGACGGTCTCGGCGAATGCGCCGCCTGTCGCACCTGGTCCCGGGCTGGGCGTCAGGCAGCGCGCCGCCAGATCCGGGCGGGTCCGGCCGACCATCGTGGTCAGGACACGACGCGGCCCGATCTCGACGACGTGGCTGGGCTCGGTGCCGAGAGCGGCTTCGATGGCCTCGCCGAAGCGGACGGTGGCGCGGACGTGCTCGACCCAATACGCGGCGTCCATCGATTCGCTGGCGTCGAGCAGGCGACCGTGGACGGTCGAGTAGAGCGGAAGTGCGGGTGTGCGATAACCGCATTCGCGGGCGACTGCCTCGAACTGCTCCAGCATGGGTTCCATCAGCGGGCTGTGGAAGGCGTGGGAGACGTTGAGGACCGTGGTCTCCACCCCGCGAGCCGTGAGCGCGTCCCGCCCCCGGGTGATCGCCGATGCCGCACCGGAAAGCACGATCTCCCGCGGTCCGTTGACGGCGGCGAGCGCCATCTCCGGTTGGTCGGCGAGCAATTCGGCGACCTCGGCCGCGTCCGCCCGCACGGCCAGCATCGCCCCGCCCTCCGGCAACCGTCGCATCAGCTCCCCTCGTGCGACGACGAGGCGGCACGCGTCGTCCAGGTCGAACACTCCCGCCACCGCCGCGGCCGCGAACTCGCCGATGCTGTGCCCGATGACCCACGCGGGCCGGACGCCGACGTCGGCCAGTGCCTTGGCCAGGGCGTACTCCATCGCGAAGATCGCCGGTTGCGCGAGATCGGTGCGGTCGATCTCGGTGTGCTCGTCGAGCGTCAGCTCACGTACCGAGTGACCGAGATGAACCGTCATGACCTGGTCCACCATCGCCAGAGCGTCCCGGAACAACGGGACTTCCGCGTCGAGCGCGCGCGCCATGCCTGTGAATTGCGAACCCTGGCCGGTGAACATCCAGCCGACGCCGAGCGGTCCCACGACCCCGGTGTCCGCGCCGGCGCGCAGCCGCGCGACGGCGGCGTCACGATCGGCGGCCACGACGGCGAGCCGGGCGCGGCCGGAGGACTTGACCTGGTTGCTCGTCCAGCACAGTTGCGCGAATTCCTCCGGCGGGGTGGAACCCAGCGCGTCGGCCAGGCGACGGGCGTTGCGCCGCAACCCTTCCTCGTCGTTCGCCGACAGCGTGAGCACGCCGCCGCCGGAGGACGTGGGGGTCTCGGCGGCAGGAGCGCTGCCCAGCACAACATGGGCATTCGTGCCGCCGATGCCGAAGCTGCTGACTCCCCCGTATCCGGGTCCCTCCAGCGGCATCGGTTCGGTGAGCAGACGCAAACCCTGCTCGGCCATCCGCAGCCGCGGATTCTCCTGATCGGCGAACCTCGACGGCGGGACGATACCGTGCCGCAAGCTGAGAGCGACTTTGAGCAGGCCCGCGACGCCCGCCGCGCCTTCGGTGTGACCGAGATTGCCCTTGATCGATCCGACGCCGCAAAGCCGCCGCTGGTTGCGTGCGTGCAGCTGTCCCAGTGCTTTGACCTCGATCATGTCGCCGAGCACCGTTCCGGTGCCGTGTGCCTCGAGGAAGTCCACCTCCTCGGGCCGTACCCCGGCGCGCTCGCACGCCTCGCCGATCACCTGCTGCTGCGCCCAGCGGTTCGGCGCCGTGATGCCGTTGCTGCGCCCATCGGAATTGACCGCGCTGCCCTTGATCACCGCGTAGATCGGCAGCCCCGCGGCCTGCGCGTCGGCGAGGCGCCGCAGCACAAGCACCGCGACGCCCTCGCCGCGCACGATTCCATCGGCGTTGCCGCTGAACGGCTTGCACCGCGCGTCCGGCGCGGAGAGACCGGCCTGGGTGTAGAACACCCCGACGGCGGGCGTGAGCACCAAGTTGACACCACCGGCGACCGCTTGATCGCATTCGCCGGAAGCCAGTGCGCCGCAGGCGAGGTGGATCGCGACCAGCGACGACGAGCACGCCGTGTCGACCGCGACACTCGGCCCTTTCAGGTCGAACTGGTAGGACAGCCGGTTGGCGGTCATGAAATATCCGTTGCCGGAACCGTGCTGCGGGGTGATCGCGGCATAGTCGCTCATCTGCAGGTTGGCCCATTCGTTGGCCATCACCCCGACGAAGACCCCGGTACGGGAACCGGCCTCGGCGCGCGGATCGAGCGTGGCGTCTTCGAAGGCCCGCCAGGTGGCGTGCAGCAGCAACCGCTGCTGCGGATCCATCGCCTCGGCTTCGCGCGGGGTGATGCCGAAGAATGCGGCGTCGAACGCGTCCGCGTCGTCGAGGAAGCCGCCGCTGCGGGTGTTGATGGTGCCGGGGGCACCGGCCGGATCGTGGTACTCGGCGGCATTCCAGCGGCTCGCCGGAACCTCGGAGATCACGTCACGTCCGTCGATCAGCAGCCGCCACAGCGCGGCCGGATCGGGTGCTTGTGGGAATCGGCAGTCGAGGCCGACGATGGCGATGTCGGTCATGCGGCAAGGGCGAATTCGGTGGCGATGTAAGCGGCGATGTCGGCGATGGTGGGGTACTCGAAGACCAGGACCGGGTCGACCTCGAGTGACCATCGGTCCTCGATCTCGCCGCACAGGTTCACCGCCGAGACGGAGTCCAAGCCCAGTTCGGCGAGCGGGACGACCGGATCGACGTCGCGGGCCGCGCGTTCGGTGTAGTCCGCCACGCGCTCCACGAGCCAATCCTCGATCGTCGTCGTCGGGCGAACGGCTGTGGTGCTGAACATGTTTCGGCTCCTCGGCTGGTATGGGTGGATCAAGCGGTCAGGGTTCGGGTCAGCGCCGGTTCGAGATCCTCGTGCAGGACACCCTCGACACGATGTGCGAGCAGCGAGTCCCGCATCGCGGCGCGCTGGACCTTCCCGCTGGTCGTGCGCTGGACGGCCCGGGGCTCGACGAGCACCACGTTCGGCGCCGATACGTCGAATCCGCGGGCGACGGCGATCTTGATCGCCGAGGTCAGCTCGGCCAGTGTCGTGGCGCCTTGCCGCGCCGTCTTGACGCCCTGCACCACGACGAGTCGTTCCCGGCCGCCCGTGTCGACGGAGACTGCGACACCGGCGGCGCCGAGCGCCGGATGCAACCCGCGCACGAGTTCTTCGATGTCCTGCGGGTACAGGTTGCGGCCGTTGACGATCAGCAGATCCTTGTGGCGCCCTGCGACGAACAGTTCGTCCTCGTGCAGCAGACCGAGATCTCCGGTGCGCAGGAATGGGCCCTCGGCATCGAGGTACGCACCGAATGTCTCGCGCGACTCGTCGGGGCGGTTCCAGTAACCCGCGGCGACGCTCGGGCCCGCGATCCAGATCTCTCCGACCGTGTCGTCCGGAACCTGCCGTCGCGTGTCCGGGTCGACGATGCGGATGTCCAGACCGGGGGCCGCTCGTCCGCAGCCGACGAGCCGGGCTTCGCGACCCACGTCGAGGTAGACCGGCGCCGCGTCGATGGATCCGCCGCTGGCCAGCAACGTCACCTCGGCCAGCCCATAGGCGGGAAGCAACGCCGTGGGTCGCAGACCGGCGGGCGCGAATCGCTGCGACACGGCCGCGATGGTTCGTTCACGGACCGGCTCGGCGCCGCTCAGGGCGATCTCGACGCTGCTCAGATCGAGTTCCGCCAACTGTTCGTCGGTCACCCTGCGGACGATCAGGTCATAGGCGAAGTTCGGTGCGGCGGTGAAGGTCGCGCGGTATTCGCCGATGGCGCGCAGCCAGCGCACCGGATGCTTCAGAAAACTCGTCGGCGCCATGAACACCAGGTCCGCCCCGACGTACAGAGACCCGAGCAGCGTGCCGATCAGGCCCATGTCGTGGAAGTGCGGGATCCAGCTGACGCCGATCGAGGCATCGCTCAACCCGGCCGAGGCGATGGCGGCTTCGTTGTGCATCAGGTTGCCGTGCGTGACGACGACACCCTTGGGGTCGCCGGTCGACCCCGACGTGTACTGGAGGAAGGCGATCGTCTCGGGGCCGATGTCGGGCATGCGCCAGTGGTCGGGGTCGCCGAGCGGGCGGTCGGTGGCGACGACGGCCGCGCTGGTCGCGGTCTCGAGCAGCGGCTGGACGTCGCCGGTCGTGAGAACCAGCTCGGCGCCGGAATCCGCGACGATGCCCGCTACGCGGCGGGCGCTGCCCTCGTCGTACGGCAGGGGCGCGGGGACCGCGATCACGCCCGCGTACAGGCAGCCGAGAAACGCGCGCAGGAACGCCAGCCCGTCGTGATAGAGCAGCACGACGGGCTGCGCCGATTCCGGGCGGTCGGTCAGCCAGACTGCGACAGCCCTGGCGTCGCGGTCGAGTTCGAGGTAGGTCGATACCTCCTCGATCAACTCCCGCCCGACCTCGTGCAGGTAGGTGAACGACCTGTTCACACCGTAGGTAGAAGTTTGCTGCCTTACGTGGTGAACGAAACTCGGCTGCATCTCGTAGTTCCTCGATAGCGATCGACATCAGGTTCAGCTACTACTGTCCGCCGTGTACATCCCCATAACCAGTGACCTCAGGGAGCATCCAGCAACCCCCGGGGGTGGACGAATAGCCACCCTTGGGTTCGTGGTCGCGGCCCCAAGAGGCCGATAGCCGCGCATCTCTGTCATCACCCACCCCCGCAGCCTTCGACGCGGGCGGCGCCGTCCACTAGTTGCTTAGGTCAAGCAACTACTATATATTTGCGTAGCGCAAGTAACTAGTGGTCTGGAGTAGACATGGCAGTCTCGCCCGATACGGCCCAGAGCCTGATTCGAGAGCTCTACCTGATGGGCCGGGCCATCCGTATCGCGCTCGCACACCCGGAAGAAGGGCAATTGCTTCCGGGCGGCATCGGGGTACTGGGCGCCCTCGAATCCAAAGGCTCGAGTCGGCAAGGGGACCTCGCCGCGGACTTGTGCATCAGTCCCAGCGCATTGAGCAGGCACATCACCGAACTCGTCGGCGCCGACTACATCAGCAGGCACGCCGATCCCACCGACGGCCGGGCCACCCTGGTCCGGGTGACCGACAAGGGGCGCGATCTGCTGCACCGCGTGCGGGCATCGCGGGCCCGGGGATTGCAGAACGTCCTGGCCGACTGGAGTGAAGACGACGCCGAGCAGGCCTGCCTCGCCGTCCAGAAGCTCCGCGGCGCACTGACCACGCACGCCCACAGCACCCCCGTCGGCGCTCACCAGCCGGTTTCGAAAGAAAGTCAGGAAGTGGATGTCTAGTTCAGTCGAGGCGGTGACGCGACGCGACCCGTACGCGATGACCCACCGTGAAGTCTTGGAGGCGATGACCGGGCTGCTCGCGGCGTTGTTCACGGCGCTGCTCAGCACGACGATCGTCGCCACCGCGCTGCCCACCATCATCGGCGATCTACAGGGGTCGCAGACCGCCTACGCCTGGGTCATCACCGCGGCGCTGCTGGCGAACGCGGCCTCCACGCCGATCTGGGGCAAATTCGCCGACCTGTTCAACAAGAAGCTGCTTGTCCAATCCGCCATCGTCATTTTCGTGGTCGGCTCGGTCATCGCGGGCTTCGCGGGCGATGTCGCCCTGCTGCTGGTCGCGCGCGTCGTTCAGGGCGTCGGCATGGGCGGGTTGACCGCGCTCGCCGTCGCGATCATCGGCTCCATCGTCGCGCCGCGCGAACGCGGGCGATACTCCGGCTACATGGGCGCTGTCATGGCGGTTTCGATGTCCGGTGGGCCCATCCTCGGCGGCGTCATCGTCGACAGCCCGCTGGGCTGGCGCTGGTGTTTCTTCGTGTGCGTGCCGCTGGCGGTGATCGCACTGGCGCTCTTGCAGCGGACCCTGCGGCTGCCTACCGAGCGCAAGGCCGGGGTGTCGATCGACTGGCTCGGCGCCGCTGCGCTGACCGGCGGCGTGTCCGTGCTGCTCATCTGGGTGTCGTTCGCCGGAAAAGCCGGTTACTACGACTGGGTGTCGCGGGAGTCGGCGCTCTACGTGACCACCGGCGTGCTGCTGCTGATCGCGACCGTGTGGGTCGAGTCCCGCGCCGAGTCGCCGATCATCCCCTTGCCGATCGTCACCGAACGCACCACGGGCCTGGCGATCATCGCCTCGATCGCGGTCGGCGTCGGCATGTTCGGCGCGACCACCTTCCTAGGCCAGTACTTCCAGACCGCGCGCGGCTACTCCCCCACCGCGGCGGGCGTGCTGACCATCCCGCTCGTCGCGGGCATGCTGATCGCCTCGATCGGCTCCGGACAGCTGATCACCCGGCGCGGAAAGTGGAAGGCTTTCGTGGTCGCCGGAGCCGCGCTGCTGGTGGCCGGGTTCACGCTGCTCTCGACGATCGACCACGCGACGAGCCTGTGGCTGGTCGGCGGATACATCACCGTCGTCGGACTCGGCGTCGGCATGATGATGCAGAACCTCGTCCTGGCCGTGCAGAACACGGTGAGCGTGCACGACATCGGCGCCGCGTCCAGCAGTGTCGCCTTCTTCCGCACTTTCGGTGGCGCGATCGGTGTCTCGGTGCTGGGTTCCGTGCTGGCCACCCGGGTCGGTGAACTGTCCGCGGAGGGATTCGGCAGGCTCGGTATCCGGACCGAGTCCTCCGGCGGCGGCAACCTGGATATCGGCGCGCTTCCCGCGCCCATCGCGACCATCGTGCGCGCCTCCTACGGCGACGCGACCGGGCGGATTTTCCTCATCGCCGCGGCCGCGACGGTGGTCGCGCTCATCGCGGCCGCGCTGCTGCCGAACCGCCCGCTGCGCCGCACCATCGACATCGATCCGGCAGTGGACCCGATGCAGTCCGACGCTCGCACCACCACTCGGCAGGCGGGTTCGGGGAGTCCCGCGCAGCAGGCTGACGCCGGACAACCGGCTCTGCTCAACTGAGCCGCCGATCCACGGGCGGCCGGCGAAGCTCCGCGGCTCTGCGCCCGCCTGCTGCGCGCGCGACGGCGAATCAGCGTGGCGGCCGCTCCACGGAGCGCAGGTCCACGGTCGTCGCGGAGGTGAGGGCAACGGCCAAGCAACGCAGTTCCCCCGGAATCAGCACCGATCGGATCGCCCCCTGGAAACACTCCAGCATCGCGCCGTCGCACCACCGCACGTCGTAGCGGTACCAGCACCGGCGCGCGCCCCCGGCGCGCTGGATGTCGCGCTCGACCCGGACGGCCAGTTCGGTGAGCGCGGCGCGCACCTGGCTCGGCTCGCCGGTGCTCGCGATCTTCCACCACGGCCGGTTGAAATAGCCTGGTTCGGAGATCTCGACCAGGTAGAGCAATGGCATCCCCACGGCGTCGGAGGCGGTCATACCGCTCAGACTGCCCCAAACCGGACTGGACGTATGGGTGAAACGCCG
This sequence comes from Nocardia sp. CY15, assembly GCF_009829295.1. Lineage (NCBI taxonomy): Bacteria > Bacillati > Actinomycetota > Actinomycetes > Mycobacteriales > Nocardiaceae > Nocardia > Nocardia sp. CY15. The sequence continues at coordinate 69,416 of NZ_VUOT01000017.1, read as the reverse complement.
GGCTTCCGACCGTCGCCCGGGTCACGATTCGATGTAGTCCAACAGCCAGGTCGGACCGACCACCTCCGCCCCCAGCGCCGCGACGCGCTCGCGCAGTTCCCGGTCCGCCGTCACCACCGTGATGGGACGGCTGCCGTCGTTCGCGCGCGCCGCGGCGACCGCGCCGACGATCGCGTCATCGCCCGAACCGTCCGCCCGCACCACGCGCAAGCCGGCGAGGTCCCGATCCGTCGCCCGGTCGACCGCGGCCTTCGCCGCCCCCTCGAGCACCACGATCACCTCGGTGGGATTCGTCATCCGCTCCGGCAGCATGGCCACTTTCCCGAGTAAGCGACGAGCAGCGCCGGCCCGGTCGCGCCACCAACCGTCGGGCCGCGAACCGACGACATTGGCGGCATCCACCACGATCAGCCGAACACTGTCATCCGCCACTTGCTCAGTCTCCCCTACCCCGCGGTGGTACACCGCCACCTGCGAAGGGCGGCGTTCGGTGGGTCACCGTACCGGCAAGGGACTAGGGATCGCGGGCTCGGCCGCCCGCACTGCGGCGAGCGCGTTCACCCTGCCGTACCCGTACTTGTCGCTGTGCCCGTCGGCGTCGTAGCCGCCGCCCTGCGAATCGATCTTGTCGCAACTGCCCTTCAACAGGTCTTTCACCTCGGTCCACGTCAGATCCGGATTCACCGACAGCATCAGGGCCACCACCCCGGCGGCGCCCGGGCAAGCGCTGGAGGTGCCGCCGAAGTCGTTGGTGTAGTCGCCCGCCGCATCCCCCGACGCCGCCGTGCCGGGGTTGTAGCCGCGGGCGCCGTGCCGGTCCACCGTCCAGATTCCCGGCGTGCGGGGGTCGGGATGTCCGAAGGGCCGGTGCCCGAAGTCGCTGCTGGGGAACGCGCACCACACCGCTTTACCGAAATCGCTGTACACGCTGCGTTTGCCGGTGTCGTTGCACGCCGCGACCGCGATCACTTTCGCGAAACCGGCATAGCCGTCGTTGTCGACGGATTCGTTGCCGTTGCCCGCTGCGAACAACACCACACAACCCTTGCCCGCACGTCCGGCGCCGACGGCGTGTTCGATCGCCAACCTGGTGCTCGCCGGTAGCGGCACCACCCGGTTGTGCACCGGATCGTTCGGCTCGAACCATTTCCCGTCGGCCGGCCCCCAGCTGCACGAGATGACGTCGGCGCCGTGATCGGCGGCCCACACGAAGGCGTCCGCCTCGGCCTGCGATCCGAGTCCGGAGGCGAGCCGGATGGGCATCAGCGCGGCCTGCGGCGCCACGCCCGACGCTGCGCCCGTGCCGTTGGCGCAGGCCACGCCCGCGCACGCGGTGCCGTGGTTGTCACCGTTGTCGGGACCGGTGCCGAAGGTGTCCTTGGGACGCGGATCGCTGGTCTTCGACGTCACGTCCCGCGGCGCGACCACCTTACCGGCGCCCGCGAATTCGGGATGGTCGATATCGACACCGTCATCGATGACGGCGATCGTCACCCCGGCCCCACGGGTGAGGGCATGAGCGGCTTCCACTGCCGCGTGCGCGTCGATCGTGACACCGTCGATGGTGGTCTTCTTCAAATGCCACTGCTGAGGAGAGATCGCCTTCCTTGAACGGCGCCGGATCAACTCCGGGTGGCAATTCTCCACATCGTCGCGATCGAGCAGCGCGTTGGCGATATCGAAGACCCGCTGGCCGGTGCCCTCCGGCGCTGCCGTGAAGTAGGCGTTCCTCGCATACGAAACCCTCTGCTTCACAGTGAGCTCCGCTGCGTCCAGCACGGCGAGACAATGCTCGTGCGCTACGCCGTCGACGAACTTCACGAAGATGTTCTCGGTGTAGAGCACCGGTTCCTCGGTGCCGGGGTCGACCAGGACGTGCCCGGCGAACCGCACCTCCGGCGCGGCTTCGAGCACCGGCTTGCGTTCTTCCACCGACCTCGACCCCGCGGGCAGCCGATATACCTCCACCCCGGCCTCCGGGTAGGCCTGCACCAGCGTCGCGTCATCGAGTTCGCCACTGAGCGGTGTGGGCACCGACCCCGATTTCCGCCGGATCCCGCGACCGCTGTGCGTGCGCACCACGATCAGATCGGGGCTCTGCTCGAGTTCGAAACCGGGATCTTCTCTCGTACCGAAATTCGCTGTGGGCACCGTGATCTCCTTCGCCATGGGGACCGAGCACCTGTGAACCTAGCTCCGGCCACCACGAAAATACCGAGTAGCGCGGTACTCGCCTTTCGGCAGGTTCGGACTCGGCACACTCGCTCGGCCGTCACGCCGCTTGCACCCGGCGACCGGACCTCGGTCGGGGACACCCGCCCACGGCGCGAGCAGCCGACGGGGATTCTCGCCGCGGATCCGTATTCTCCACGCGAATCCACGGCGAGAGCCGGCCTGCGCGCGGACGAGCCGCGCAATCGGTCAGCGGAAGGCCCGCCGGTACGCCTGAGGCGTCACACCCACGGTCTTGCGAAAGACCTTCCGGAAGGCGGCCACCGAAGAGAAACCCGTCTGGCCGGTGATGCACTCCATTGTGAGGATGGTCGTCTCTAGCAATACCTGGGCCTTTCGCACCCGGGCGGTCTGGAGCCACTCGTTCGGCGTCATCCGGACCTGCTCGTGGAAGCGCCGGATCAGCGTGCGCTTGCTGACTCCGGCTCGCTCCGCGAGATCGAGCACGGTGATCTTCTCACCGAGCATCGTCTCCGCCCACTCCAATGTGGGATTGATCGACTTGCTGTCCGCCTCCGAACGCGGACGTTCCGCGATGAACTGCGCTTGCCCCCCGTCGCGTGTCAGTGGCATCACCGAGAGCCGGGCGGTATCCGCCGCGACAGCGGTGCCGTAATCCTGCCGAACCATATGGAGGCACAGGTCCAGTCCCGCCGCGGCGCCGGCCGAGGTCAGGATGCTCCCGTTGTCCACGTACAGCACCGTGGGGTCCACGCGGACCCGCGGATAGCTTCTCGACAATTCGGTAGCGGCCATCCAATGCGTCGTTGCCCGCCTGCCATCGAGCAGGCCGACCGAGGCGAGCGTGAACGCACCCAAGCAGATCGATGCGACCCTCGCGCCGCGCTCATGGGCACGCATCAATGCCCTTCTCAATCGCTCCGATGGCTGCGCCCGGTAACTCATCGCTCCTGGGACGACGACGGTTCCGGCCTCCTCCTCGAGAAATTCGATGTCACCGAGGCATGAGATCCCGAAGAACTTCGACGGAACGTCGGAGCGCACCCCGCATACCTCGACTCGGTATGCGGGCTCGCCATCCTCCTGTCGGGCACGGCCGAAGATTTCGATGGGGACCGAGAGATCGAACGGAATCACATCATCGACGGCCAGAACAGCCAATGACCTCATGTCCTCGACCTAAACGACTTGCTGGTCCGCTTCCGGCCCGGCAATCACCAACCCCGCTCGGATCAAGCGCTTCAAGGCCCGCCCCTGCAACACCGTCAACTGTGGCGCCAGCTCCGACCACCGGGCGGGGCCTCGGGTCAGCGTTTCCCATAGTTCCTTGCCGCCGTCCCGTTCCAGGCACCGCACCTCGATCTCGGGGTCCGCCGCGGAATAGATCCGGTGGCACGGCACGGTGTCGGCCAGTGGCGAAGGCGCGGCGTCACCGTTGGCGAGGAGGTCTCGCCAGTACGCGGCCAGCCCGTCACGCGCCTCCTGGGGGATCTCGAACGGCGGCGACATGCCTTTGAAGCCCGGTATGTCGGCTCCCATGCCCGAGCGGATCCGTGCGTCTTCCGACAGCGCCACGATGTCGCCCTGCGCCAGTTCGACCGCGTCCGCGGCGGTGAAAGCCCGCAGATAAGGTCCTTCGGTGGCGAGGTCACGCGGGTCGCGGGTCCCCTTCGTCATGATGTTCAGCAGGTCGGGCACCAGCGCGGTGTTCAGCAGCGCCTGGAACGTCCCTTCGGTGGCGTTGTCGACCTCCACTCGCCGCCCTTGCGCGCTCCAGTACGGGCTGTCGGGATGCGAACGCGAGATCTCGTGGTACCACTGGTCGATGCTCAGCGCCCATGTCTCCGCCATCCCGCGCCACTCGACGTCGTAATCACGCCAGAGGTCTTGCTTGGCTTGCTCGTCCAACTCCTTGTCGAATGTCTTCCGCAGGACCAATGCGGCCGCCCAGGCTTGGGTGACGGCGAAGGACATCCCGGAAGAGAACAGGGGGTCGACGAAGTACGACGCGTCCCCGACCGCCATCCAGCGATCCGAGTACGAGCCGAAGCACTCGCTGATCCGGGAATAGTTGGTCGCCGTCAGCATCTCGGGACGAATCGGTTCGGCGTCCGCGACCAGGTCCTGCAGTACCGGGATCGACTTGATGGTCTTCAGGAAGATGTCCGGGTCACGCAGATCCACGCGGGCGATCGATTCCGGATTGGTGACGATACCGATCGACCACACGGTTTCCCGAGTGCCATCGACCAGACGAGGCGTCGGGATGTACCACACCCACCCGTGCTCGAAGGCCACCGCGTAGATCGGCGACAGATCCTCCGCCCGGAAGACGTTCCAGTCACCCGCAGCCCGTTGCGCCGGCACGCAGTTGCGGTAATGCGACCAGACGGCCACATTGCGGTACTCCGAAAGCCATTGCTTGTCCCGCTGCGAACCGCGGGCGGCCACCTGATTCGCCCGGCCGGACGCGTCGACGAAATACCCGGCCCTGACCTCGGTGCCGTCTTCCAGGACGACCGTGGCGTCCTTCGCACCGGGGAGGAACCGCACGATCCGCACTCCCTGGAAGACGTGCGCACCACAGGATTCGGCGTGATCGAGCAGAACGGTGTCGAATTCGGCGCGATTGACGTGAACCGACCATCGGTACACGCCGTCGACCAGGTAGTCCGAGTGCTCGAAGAAGCCCACGAACGGCCGCTGGGTGTCCCACTGGTAGATACCGCCGAACTTCTGGATCCAGCACTCGCTCGCGAGCACCTTCTCGAGAGCGCCGCTGGCTTGCAGGACGGGAACCAGTGGATGCGCTCCCGATTCCCCGATGTGCTCGCGGGGGAACACCTCGCGGTCGAAAATCGCCACGCGCAGGTCTGTTTCGCGGCACAACATCGCGGCGAGAGTGGACCCCGCGGGACCACCGCCCATGATGACGACGTCGTACTCGGTTGCTGGTCTGGAAACTTGTGGAGCCATTGACGTTCCTCTCCGATGGCTGATTGCTCAGATGATTTGAATGCGCTGAAGATGCCGCGAGACCGATCCGGTGAACGCATTCCTGCCGTGCAGCAGAGCGTGGTTCTCGACCACGACGATGTCGCCGGTCCGCCACTGGTGGGCATAGCAGTAGCGCGCGTCGTGCAGCCGCTCGCGCAGGTCCTCCATGACGCGCACCCCGTCCTCGGCCGAGATTCCCTCGACGGTCAAGAACAGCGGATTGGCGTAGCGCGCCGGATCCAGCGGCTCGGCGTATCGGATCGTCGTCTCGCCCGTGACGGGATGCGTTCCGAGCAGCGGCCATTCGGCCGAGCCACCGTAGTGCGCGAGTTTGTCTGTCCGGTATGTGATCGTGGTGCGAGCCCAGAGCTCCTTCAGATCTTCCGGCGCCTCCCGGTAGACCTGAACGCTGTCACAGAACACGGTCTCGCCGCCGGCGCCCTCTCCTCGCACGCACTGGAAGAGGAAGAACCGCGGCACGTGCTCGGCGAACGCCCCGTCCCAGTGGAACGGGACATCGTCCCGGTCGAAAAGGTAGTTGTCGGGAGTGTCCCGGACCACCAGATCGAGAATCGACCCGAAGTTCCACTGAAGGATCTCGCCGGCCGCGCGGCAGTAGTTCTCCAGTTCCGGTTTGCCGAGCAGGCCGAATCCGCGCAGCACGACCACTTTCTCGCTGAGCGTCGTTGCGAGCAGCTCCTCGATCGGCACGTCGGCGAGGGTCTGCCCCTCCGTCGCGGACGCCACGAGACGACCGAACGGCCGAAGCCGCTGCCCTCCCAGCAGCAATTCGCTCGAACTTTTCGTCATGACCTTATGACCTTCCTTACACTCGCTAGGAATCGGTTTGCGGCGTCCTGCCGAGGACGAAGTGACTGGGGCGACTGTTGCGCCATACCAAGCGAGCGCCCAATTCCTCGGCATACATCCGCTTGACCAGCGTGTGGCTGGTTCCGTCGTCGAGCACCACGCCGTGCCACGGCGTCAGCCAGCTGTCCTGGGTCCGCAGGAGATGGAAACCGATCTTCTCGGAATGATTCGCCTGCGGATGAATCGACAGTCGCACCGCCTCGGTGAAGATCTCCGCCATCAGGCGGCTCCACGCTTGGCTGCGCTGCACCACTTCGTACGCCGTCTCCTTCGACCGGTTCCGCCGTTGGGTGGCGGACAGGTCGGGCAGCAGCACGGCATTGTCCTCGACCATGAAACGGTGGATTCCGTTGAACATTCGCCGTGCGGCAGGATCGGCGCGCACCGCTGCGCGTAGTGCGCCGATGCCGTCCGAGTACTCCGCCAGCAGACGCCGCCTGCGTTCGTCCCAGGTCATCTCGGGCATCGCGTCCCGCAATCCGTACAGGCCGATGGAGCCGCCGCCGGTCGACCGGATCATCCGGCGAAGCTCCGCACCGTAGTGATCGACGTGCACGTCCGGGATTCCGAGCGTGTCGCTGAAGACATGGCCGTCGGAACAGATGGTCACGATCGCGCCCGGCCGGTAGACCGACGAGATCTGGTCACAGAATCCCTGCAGCGACTCGATCGCCAGTGCCTCGGCCATGTCGGGCAGACGACCGAGCGTCTTGCGGCGGTTACGCGACTTCGCCGGGAACGCCGGAATGACGAAATGGACCGGCGTACCGGCCTCGATGTACCGGATCACCTTGGGCAGGTGCGGTGCGAAACACTCCGCGCACGGAGCCAGCTCACACACCGACTTCGGCTCGGCGCTTCGCCGGCGCGCGAAGACCATGCGAAGTATCTCGGTGGCAACCGATTCCGCGTCATGGTCGTGTCTGGAGTAGGACTGTTGTCGCCCGAGCTCTTGGAGACGCTCGGACCCGTTGTCGACAGTCGTATTCATTACTACCTTCCGAACATACGACACAACGAGCGCACACAACCGGACCGCACGGCGCATTTCCGCGATTCACGCGGACCGGACCGTCGGTGAATTGTCTGCGATCAGAATGCCTGAGCGGGATTCGAAATCAGGAAGGAGACTCCGTTCGAAACCCCGTATATGCGAACCCTAAAAGTTCATAACCAGATGCGATTCACGTAATTCATTTGATCGAACACCCCCCCATATTCAGAACTCGTTCCCTGACTCAGAACACATCCCAGGATACCGCCGAGGCGGCGGCGAGGCAACCGAATTGTTCCCACCGTCGATAAAACGTGAATCGGAGGCCCGTGGCGCACCACGAGCCTCCGACCGGAAAATTTCCGCTGATTTCGAGAGCGATCCGAAGGTCTAACCGACCACCCTTTCTCCGACGCTGGGAGCTCGCCTCGGCCGAGCGAACCGACGCATAGCAGGTGCTTCCACGAAGGTGAACAACATCCAAGCGGCGAGGATGTTCAAACAGAATAAAAGGACGATTATCAGCACGGCGACCGGCACACTGAACGTGGCGGCATCCATGAGGCGGCGGACATAGAACAAAGTGACGCCCTGACAGATATAGAAGGCGAAGGAGATCTCACCGAGCTTGACCGAGAGCCGGCTCGACAGGAACCGTGACGTCCCCTCGATGTCGGACTGGGCGGCCGATCCGATCAGCAGGGCGAGCGGAACCGCGGTCGCCAGGACGAAGCCGACGTAGAACGGCGTGTACATCGCCACCACATAACCCACCCCGACCGCAGCCACCGCGGCCCAGAGCGGAATCCGTATCCATCGCCCTTCCATCACGATGCGCGCCACGAACACGCCGAGGAAGAATTCGAACAGACGCGACGGAGGAAAGAGGTAACCGAACCACAGCTGCAGAACGGGAATCGGCGTGAGTTCGGATTTCTCGGAGCCGGGGACGACGAAGGCCGTCAAGAGGACGATCACGGCAATGCCCGCCACCATGGCGGCGGCTCCGTGCCACAGATACTTCCTGTCGATTCGCAGCACCGCCGGTATCACGAATGGAAACAGAACATAGAACAGCAGCTCACAGGACAACGTCCACGACGGCGTGTTGACTCCTGCATTGATGTAGTTCTGCGGGAACCACGCATGGAGAAGGAAGAGATTCGGCAACCAAGCTTTCCATGGCGTGATAGCCGCGGCGAAAAGAACCATCGACGCCACCCAGAGCGTGAGGTGGTTGGGGAATATCTTGACCACTCGTCGCCGGATGAACTGCAATTTGCTCGATCCCGGTTTCCACGACCAAGTCAGGACGAAGCCGCTCAAAATGAAGAAGAAGGACACCCCGAGGAATCCCAACTTCCCTACAGCCCATGCCGCGTCGTACGCGACGTCCGGATCGGCGAAAAGATTGACCGGCTTGTAGGGAGGTATCGGCGAGTTCGGCAGCATCACGTGGAAAACGAACACCGAGAGCGCCGCGAAGAACCGCAGTCCGGTCAGGGACGGCAGCCGTTTGCGCTTGTCGATTTCCATCGGATCAGCCCAGCCCTACGACGAACGGGAACTCCGGCCTGCCGCCCATCAGGAAGGCTCCGGTGGACTGGATCACCTGGTCGTGCGCGATGATGTGCCGCGCCATCGTGTTCATGTCGCGCAGCCAGATATCCAGCGGATCCGGCCGGTAGATCGAATCCGTACCCACCAGCTCGCACAGGCGGGAGACGATCCGCAGCGCGGCGCGGAAAGCATGGGTCCTGGCCAGCGCGGTCGCGATCCTCGTGTCCGGTGGCAATTCCGCGAAACGGTTGCCCTCCAGGGCGTCCCACAGTGCCTCCACCGTGTTGACGACGGCGCCGCGCGCGACGATGTACTCCATCTCGCACTCGCCCAGCAGGTACTGCGCACGGTAGTTGTCCGCCCATTTCTGCCCGGCCGCGGGCACTGTCTTGCCGTCCGCGAGTCCGCGGACGTAGTCCAACGCCGCGCGCGCCGTACCCAGCGGTACACCGGGCATGATCCGGGCCAGCGCTTCGGGCTCGGCCAGCTTCCCGCTACAGCTCTTCCTTTCGCCGAACGCGAAGGAATAATGCTCGGGGACGAAGAGGTCCTCGACCGCGTAGTCGTTGCTTCCGCTGCCACGAAGACCTGTGGTGTCCCAGGTGTCGAACACGGTGACCTGATCGCGGCGCATGAAGAAGAGCCGGACGACCGGCCTGCCGTCCGCGGTCGCCTCCGGGATTCCTCCCGATGTCACGAATGCCCCGCCGATGACCAGGTCGGCATGCGTGATCGCGCTGCCGAACTTCCATCGTCCGGTCAGTCGATAACCACCGGGGGTGCGCTCGGCACGGCCGGCCGGGAAGATCAGACCCGCCGTGATCAGGTCCTGGCTCGGCATGAGCTCCGCGATCGCCTGCTCGTCGAGATATCCCGCGTAGATGCCGGTGGCGGCGCCGATCATGGCACACCACCCGGTCGCCGTGTCGCCGTACGACAGGGCCTCGACCACTTCCAGCTGCTCGAGGGAGGTCAAGCCGGGACCGCCGATCTCCGAGCTGAAACCCATTCGGTAGACGCCGATCTCGCGGAGTCGCTCCACGATGTCCACCGGAAGCTTGCGCTCGGCATCGATCTCGCTGCGGCGTGCCGCCAAATCGGGCGCCAGGGAACGTACCGCCTCCAGCAGGGAGGTCGCCGAAATTGTTGCTGCAGTCATCGTTCGATTTCCTATGCCAGAGAGGTTTCGTGCGATTCGGACCGATCGCGCAGGAGCAGCTCGATCGCCGAGGTGGTCTGCTCGGGTCCCAGCGCGGAGTAGCCGCCGTCCACGGTCCACTCGGCGCCGGTCACGAAGCTCGCCCTGGACGAAGCGAGAAAGGCGGCCACCTCACCGATTTCCCGGGCATCGGCCGCCCTGCCCAGCATGTGGAATCGGGAGGCCACCGCGTCGGTCCGCGCCCGGTCCCCTTCGGTGATCTCATCCATCACACGCGACCAGGTCCAGCCCGGCGAGACACTGTTGACGCGGATCCCGTCACCGGCGTATTCCAGCGCGAGACTTCGGGTCAGTTGCAGCAACCCGGCCTTGCTCACCGGGTATTGCACTCGCCCGGCCTGCGCGATCCGTCCACTGGGCGAGGTGAAGTTGACGATGGACCCTCCCGCGTCTCGCAGAGCGGATCGCGCCTGTCCGCACAACATCGCCGTACCGACGACATTGGTGTTCAGCACCTCCAGCCACTGTGCCCGCATGTCCGCGGTGGAGCCGTCGTCGCCGTAGACGCAGGCGATGTTGACCAGAGCGTCTATCCGGCCGTGCCGGTCGACCGCGGTCGCGACGAACGACCTGATGGACGAATCGCTGCGGAGATCGATCGGCACGAAGACGGCGCGATCGCCGATACCGGCGGCCGTCCCCTTCCCGCCGTCCGCATCGATGTCCCCCAGCACAACATTCGCGGAATACCCGGCGAAGACCCGAGCGACCTCCGCGCCGATTATGGTTGCCGCACCGGTTACGAGTACCGTCTTACCTTCGAACAACGTCGACTCCCCTCAGCTGCGCCCTCCGACTGGCTCCAGCCATAGATCGAAGTATTCACAACCAAAAGAGCGACCAGCCAGTCCGATTCGCGACAGACATGCACTCCTTTGCGCCACACGCTCCGGACCCCGTACCGAACGTGGCGTAGGTCACTCTCCCCCCTCATTCGCCGCGCGGTTGCGATATCGTCTCGATGCAGGTAGTCCATCTTTCGGGGGTTTCCGCACCGCGGTTCGACGTACGGACAGACCGCCTGCGAGGGTCGAATCCGACCTCGCGATCTCCTCAATGCCGAACGGAGTCGAGGCGTTGCCGAGCAACCAAATGATCTTGTTATTGCTGGACCTCGTACTCATCGTGGCCGCGGCCCGGCTGCTGGGATGGCTGGCCGAGAAATGCGGCCAACCCCCGGTTATCGGCGAGATCGTGGCAGGAATACTCGCGGGGCCGACGATCCTCGGCGCGGAGCTGTCCGCAGCGGTGTTTCCGCACGACATCCGGTCGTATCTCACGGCTTTCGCCAATGTCGGCGTGATGATCTTCATGTTCTCGGCAGGCCTCGAGATGGATCTCCGCTCGCTCGCCGGTCGCAGGCGGTCGGTCACCGCTGTGGCGGTTTCGGCCTACGTCGTTCCCTTCGCGCTCGGTTCCGCGATCGCGATCTGGGCGCTGGCACGGCACGGTGAAGGAAATCGGCTGACATTCGCCCTCTTCATCGGGTGCGCGTTGGCCGTGACGGCGTTTCCGGTGCTGGCCCGCATCCTGCACGACCGCGGGCTGCTGGGCACCCGCCTGGGCCAGTCGGCGATGACCAGCGCCGCATTCGACGACGTACTCGCCTGGTGCGTTCTGGCGGTAGTCATCGGTATCGCGCAGCCCGACCTCGATCACCAGTGGCGGATACTACTGTTCATCCCGCTGGTCATGGTGTTGTGGTGGGCGGTGCGTCCGGCGCTGTGCCGTATCGCCCGCAGCGGGTCCGAGAAGAACACCGGCAACATGGTATTCATCGGCGTCGCGGGCGCTCTGCTATTGGGAGCCACCACCGAGTGGCTGGGCCTGCACCTGATCTTCGGCGCGTTCCTGTTCGGTGTGGTCTTCCCCCGGCCGCTGCGCACGGCCGTCGAGGACGGCGCCCGACTGCTGAGCAGTATCTTCCTGCCTGCTTTCTTCGTGGTCGCCGGCCTGCAAGTGGATCTCGGCGCGCTCGACCGCGCGGGCGTCGTCGAGTTCGTCGCGATCATGTTCGCCGCCCTCGTTGGCAAGCTGGGCGGCACCTACGTGGCGGCCCGCTGCGGCGGAATCGACCGGGTGGAGTCCGCGGCCCTCGCCGCGCTGATGAACACCCGGGGGCTGACGGAGCTGGTGATCCTGAACATCGGACTGACGATCGGCGTCATCGGCCAGCAGTTGTACTCGCTGCTGGTCATCATGGCCTTGGTCACCACCGCCATGACGGCACCGTTGCTGAGAATCTGCGGCGTCACCCGCGCGGTGCGGCACGGTGACCCACCGTCGGCTACAAAAGAGCCGGAACAGGAGGTCGACGCCGCCGCGCAGACCGAGGCTCGAGCATGACGCCGCCCAGAGAGCAGGACCCGGGATCCTTCCCCGCGCCGGAGCTGATCGATCGAAAGGTCGCTGTCCCAGCTGTTTTCGTCGACGTCGATGAAACGCTGGTCCGGAGCGTAACCTTCCTGTCCCTGTTCGTCTTCGACGCGCGGCGCCGGGGGCACGGCGCCGAAGCCGACGCCGTGCTTCGAGAGTTCCGGACGCTTCGTGCGGCAGGCATGAGCCGCGGCGAATCACATCGGTGGTTCTATCGGCACTGGGCCGGCCGTGACACCGCCGACCTGCGGCGTACCGGAAAAGACTGGTTCGCCTCCAGTTCCGCGGACCCGGCTTTCTTCAATGCCGCCGTGCGGCGACGACTGGACGAGCTCTCCCGCACCGGCAGTCGCATCGTGCTGGTCTCCGGCTCGATCGCCCCGGCGCTGGAACCGATCGCCGAAGCCGTTGGCGCGGCAACGGTTCTGTGCACGAAGATGGAGACGGCCGCCGGAAAGTACACCGGCGACGTCCTCGCGACGATGGTCGGTACCGACAAGTCCGCCGCCCTGCTGCGGTATGCCGAACAAGCGGCCATCGATCCGAAGGCGTGCATGGCCTTCGGCGATCATCATTCCGATGTCGCGATGTTCGAGCTGGTGGGTCATCCGGTCGTCGTCGGCGACACCGACCCACGACTGCGCGATTATCCCGCGCAACGGCTTCCCGGCTAGGGCCCGAGCCCCCGGCCGAGCAGTTCCCGGAGGCGCGCCGTTCAGTTCCCGACCGTGAACATGCGCCGGTACTGGCCGGGGCTGACACCCAGATGACGTTTGAACACCGCCCGGGTGTTGGCGGGGTTGCCGAGGCCGACGCGGTAGCCGATCTGATCGACCGGGAGGCCGGTGGTCTCGAGCAGCTCTCGAGCCTGATTCAGGCGCGCGCTGGTGATCCACACATGCGTGGAGGTTCCGGTTTCTTCGCGAAAGCGCCGGATGAAGCTACGGCGCGAGAGATTGGAACGCCTGGCGAGGTCCTCGATCGAATGCCTGCGATCGAGGTTCGCGAGAATCCACGCGCGTGTCTCGGCGAGCACGCCGGAGGAGGTCTGCGGCGAGAACTGCCGGGTGTACTGCGCTTGGCCGCCCTCACGGACCGGCGGCGCCACCAGGTCGCGGGCGCGTTCGTTCGCGGCCGCCGCGCCGACGTCCTTGCGCACCACGTGCAGGCAGAGATCGATTCCGCTGGTGACCCCCGCGGAGGTCATCACGTCGCCGTCATCGACGAACAATCGATCGGAATGAACGTCGATGTCGGGGTATCGGCGCTGAAGCAACGGCGCGGCGCGCCAGTGCGTCGTAGCGGGCCGGCCGGCCAGCAGGCCCGCCGCGGCTAGCGCGAAAGCGCCGGTACAGATCGACAACATTCGCGCACCCCGTGCGTGGGCGTCGCGAAGCGATCGGATCACGGGGTCCGGCAGTGGCTGCTCGTAGGTGGAATAGCCGGGCATTATCACCGTATCGGCATGGCGGAGAGCCTCCAGCCCGGCCGTCGCCACATACGACAGCCCAGGAATCGAGGTCGGCACGGTCGGCGATACCGCGCACACTTCGAGGCGATAGTGGGGGTCCGAACCGAACACGTCGATCGGAATCGCGGCGTCCAGAACCACTACTTCGTCGGGAATGACGACCGTCACACGACGCGTTCCCCCATCCGGTTGCATGGCCCGATCGTAGCGGTGATCGGCACTCGGGCTACTACCCCGCGGTTCCGGCACGCGCATAGCCTCGCTGGAGCATCTGAGCCGACGAGCCGAAAGAAGGGGTTTGATGTCCGATTTGGCGGACTTCTCTACCAGCAACGGAGGATTCCGGGGTGTGGTCGTGACTGCTATCGAGATGTCGACCGCTGTCGGCGCCGACACCGACGCCACCTGGAAAGGACTCCTCGCCGGCGAAACCGGGATCGCCAAGGTACAAGACCCCGACTTCGAGCGCTTCAAGGTTCCCGTCGACATCGGCGGCCAGTTCAAACTGGATCCGACCGACGAACTCAGCCGCGTCCAGAAGCGACGCATGTCGTATGTCCAGCAGATCGCCTACGTCATGGGCAACCGGATCTGGGACACCGCGGGCCGGCCGGAAGTCGATCTCGATCGACTGGGCGTCTGCATCGGCACCGGCCTCGGTGGCGCCGACACGATCATCGAGTCCAACGACCAGATGCGGGAGGCGGGCTACCGCAAAGTGTCCCCGTTCGCGGTGCCCATGGCCATGCCCAATGGCGCCGCGGCGGTGGTCGGGCTGGAACTCGGCGCGCGAGCCAGCGTGATCACGCCCGTCTCCGCGTGTGCTTCCGGATGCGAGGCGCTGGTGCACGCGTGGCGTTCGATCATCCTGGGCGAAGCCGACATCGTCGTGGCGGGGGGCGTGGAGGGCCGGATCAATCCGCTCGCGGTGGCCGGGTTCTCGATGATGCGGGCGCTGAGCACACGGATCGATGAACCCGAGCGCGCGTCACGCCCGTTCGATCGGGACCGAGACGGTTTCGTCTTCGGCGAGGCCGCGGCCCTGTTCGTGCTGGAGTCGGAGGACCACGCACGGGCTCGGGGGGCGAAACCGCTGGCTCGCCTGATGGGCGCGGGCCTCACCGCCGACGGGTACCACATGGTTCTCCCGCACCCGGACGGCGCGGGAAACATTCGAGCCATGCGTCGTGCGCTCGAAACGGCGGGGGTGAGCGCTTCCGACATCGATCACGTCAACGCCCATGCGACAGCCACTCCCTTCGGCGACCTAGCGGAGGCCAGGGGAATCCGAGAGGCGGTGGGCGGCCACGCATCGGTCTACGCGCCCAAATCCGCTCTGGGCCACTCGGTGGGCGCGGTGGGCGCGGTGGAAGCCGCCCTGACCGTGCTCAGCGTGCGGGACGGCGTGGTGCCGCCCACGTTGAATCTCGACAATCAAGATCCCGAGATCGATCTCGATATCGTCCACGGCAGCGCCCGGACTCAGAAGATAGAGTACGCGCTGAACAACTCGTACGGTTTCGGTGGCCACAACGCGGCCGTCGTGTTCGGCCGCTGCTGACGGAGTCGTGCGTGCGGTCACCCGTAACGGGCTTGTCCGTCGGCATCCGCTGTGCCGGTTCGATCGGGCTCGGCGCCGCGGCGTGCTCGTTTTCCGCGAGCGATCTCCGTCGCGAGAGCGTCGAGCGGTTGGGCGAACCGATGTAGCGGGTCCGTCAGCCCGGTCAGCCCGGTCAGCCAGGCCCGGGCGGCGTCGACGCTCGCGGGGTCGAGGGTGTACAGCCGTCGAGTGCCCTCGGCGCGGACGTGCACCAGCCCGGCATCGCGCAGCACCTTGAGATGTTGTGAGACGCCGGGCTGGGAAATCGGCGTGTGCTCTCGCACGGCCGCGACCAGCGCACCCGCGGGCTGCTCGCCCGCCGCCACCACTTCGAGGATGAACCGGCGAACCGGGTCACCCAGTGCCTCGAAGATCTTCGCTGGGGACCTGTCCATCAAACCTGAGAGCCGCCTTCCGAGGCGCCGGTATAGAACGCGACGGTTCGCAGCGCCGCCGCGTTCGCGGCAGCCGGGTCGTCACCGCCGCCCACTGCGGCCTCTGCCCAGCCGAGAGCCGCCGTGCGGATGAAGGCCGCTCCCTCGGGCGTCGTCGGAAACGCCATGGCCTCGGCCTGGTCCACCCGAACTCCGCTCGACAAATGCAGCCCCAGTCCCATCAGGCCGAGATCCCACCCGACGCCTACAGCACCCGGTCCGTACTGCGACCAGAACTCGGGATCGACCGGAGCCTCGTGTACCAACTCCAACTCGGTGCCGTCTCCGGAAGGCGTGAGATCCACCGTCAGCCAGGAGATCTGCGGCCCCATCTCCCATGTCACGGCGAACCGCCTCGGCGCATCGCACTGTTCGACGACACCGTTGGCATTGCCCTCGAGCTGATAGCGGCCGCCGACCCGCAGGTCACCGCTGACGGGCAGGAACCAGCGTGGGATCCGCTCGATGTCGGTGAGGGCGTCCCAGAGATCCGCCTGATCGGTCGGATACGTGCGCCGGGCGACAGCGATCCTGGTCGGCGTGCCGTCGCGAGATCCGGTGCGGACCTCGCGGGTCACGAGCCCGGCGATGGCGGCGGGATCGGTCAGCAGTGGCATGACATCCTCCTTGATAAGCCTTGACTTATATTAGGCTCCGATGCGGCGAACGCAATACCCCCGGAGCCCTTCCGGCATCGGCGCGCGTACGACCGGAACACATACCCACCGAGCACTTCAGCCGTTGCGGGTCAACCCCGCGATCGCGCGCAGCGCCGAGATCATCCCCGTCACCGGGATGCCGGGATCGATCGACCGGAACAGGCCCAGCCCGACACCGAGCGCCAGCACCGCGACCGCGGCCTCGGCCCGCGATCGCTGGATTTCGAGGTCGTCCGGGGTTCCCAGGGCCGCGCCGACCATGCCGACGATATTGTCGAGCCGGGTCGCGAGTTCGTCGCGGAGGTGGTCATCGCGCCGAGCATGGACACTGAACTCCAGCTCCAGTTGCGTCCAGTTCGGATCACCGACAACCCGTTCGGCCCATTCCGTCATCCGTTTCAGACGGTCGGTCGCCGTAGGCGCCGCGATGATTTCGGCGACCTCCGCCGCTCGCTCGGCGTGAATTTCGTCGAGCACCGCCAGGCACAGGTCGTCTTTGGTGCGGAAGTTCGAATACACCGCCCCTTTGGTGAAACCGGCGGCCTTCGCGACCTTGTCCAGAGTCGTCGCCTGATACCCGTCCCGCAGAAAAAGCCGTTTTGCGGTGGCCATCAATTCGTTGCGCGTACGCGCCTGGCTCTGCGCTCGAGTCGGCCGCGAACGCCCTGCCCCCCGCAGCGGCCGACACTCATCGATATTCCCAGACAATCCATACCCCTTACAGATACTCTCAGTATCCGATTCTAGATGCCATGGGTATCCCAATCGCAGGAAGGATCGCATCGTGAGGAGTCGAATACTCAGATTGGCCACAGCCCTGACGGGAACCCTCATCGTGGCCGGGAGCGGGGCGGTCTCGGCCCCACACGTGTGGGCGGAACCAGCCGCGGAAGCGGTGGCGGGCGACGAGTTCTACATTCCACCGGCGTCGCCCGGGGGCGCGCCGGGCTCCATCATCCGGACCGAAGCGTCACGGCTGGCGATTTCCGTCCCGGGAATCGGCGGATCGATCCCGGCTTCGTCGACCCGCATCATGTACGTCAGCAGCGATACCCACGACGCCAGGACGACGGTGGTCGGTACATATCTGGAGCCGGCAGCGCCGTGGACCGGCCCCGGTGAGCGCCCGCTGATCGCGTACGCGGTCGGCACGAAGGGGCAGGGCGACCAATGCGCGCCTTCGAAACTGCTCGCGCAATTCATCCAATACCAGCCTCCGTTCGACGTCATCGTGGAATACGACGTACTGGCGCTGTACACGCTGCTGGCCCGCGGCATGGCGGTGATGGTGACCGACTACCACGGGCTGGGAACGCCCGCGGTGCACGACTACCTCAACCGTAAAGCTCAGGCCTACGCCCTGCTCGACTCCGCGCGTGCGGCGCTGCAATTGCCGGGCACCAGCCTCAACCCCGGCTCGCCGGTCATTCTGTACGGGTACTCCCAGGGCGGCATGGCGTCCGCGGGCGCGGCCGAATTGCAACCTGCTTATGCCCCTGAGCTGAACGTACAGGGCGCTTACATCGGCGGGCCGGTGGTGGACGACCAGTACTTCATCGGGTTCAACGATGGCCGAGCCCCACTCGGACCGGCTTTCGCGTGGATCCTCAACGGCATCGCGGCCAACTATCCCGAAACCCGCCCGGTGCTCGAGTCCGAACTCAACGACACCGGCAAAGCGATCCTGCGGGAGTCCATGGAGAAGTGCGCCGTACCGCTGGGACTGGCACAGCAGTTCCCGAACACGTCGCAGTGGACCACCAGCGGGCAACCGCTCACCGCGGTGATCGATCAGTCCCCGGTGTTGAAGTCGGCGTTCAGCCAGCAGCGGGTCGGCACGCTCACCCCGCGGGTTCCCGTCCTCATCTCCTCGAGCCCGAGCGACGAGGGTGCGCCTTATGTGCCCGTTCGCGAGATGGCCGCGGGGTGGTGCGCCAGCGGCGTGCCGGTGCAGTTGAACGCGAACGTCGAGCTGCCCAGTGTCATCACCGGGTTGCGGGCCACCCACGTGCTGGCGTTCTTCCCCTCGCTGGTCGGATCGCAGCAGTGGATCACCGAGCGGCTCGCCGGACAGCCCGCACCGACCAACTGCGGGGCCCTGCCCTGATTTGCGAAAACACGCCCGACTCGGATACCGTCGGTATCTCGATCGGAGACTCGGCGCAGCGCCGCGCGCAATCGCGCAGCATCGGCTCGTAGCGCCGCGATCTCCATGCACGGTGGTCGGCCGCGGTTCGGTTTCACGACCGAGCCGCGGCCGACCTGCCTGCCAGGGTCGTCACAGATCCCCGCACGGCAGGCGAGTTCCGCCAGAAGGTCCAGCCCGAGGCGTCCCAGCTCCAGAGCCGGTGGGCTGATTGCAGGAAATTTGCTGTTTGAGGTATCGCGTGACTGGTCGAGATCGGCACAGAAAGGGTCGCATGTCGGAGTTGGCTCACCCCCGCCGACCTGAGCCGCTCAGGTGCGCACACCGGTGATACTCGGAGATCCGGCGCGGATCCATCCGTGTCCGACACCGCGTCGCCGACTGCCGGAAGACCGGAAGTCGATGCCTTACTGTCGAAATATTCACCTCGACTATGCCACCGACGACGACCGGCCGACGACGACCGAGCTCGCCGAATCCGGTCACCGGGCACCGAACCGGACACCAGTCGCACGAGGCCGCTACCCCCGGCAGGTCGCGGCCGACCTCGCCGCACCGAATGATCGTGAGTCGGACACTGCCCGCTCAGAGGGCGCTTTCGACAGTTTTCCGCCATCCAGCGAACTTCCAGT
The DNA here is from genome assembly GCF_009829295.1 of Nocardia sp. CY15. Lineage (NCBI taxonomy): Bacteria > Bacillati > Actinomycetota > Actinomycetes > Mycobacteriales > Nocardiaceae > Nocardia > Nocardia sp. CY15. The sequence goes on along the minus strand of NZ_VUOT01000017.1, from coordinate 50,265 downwards.
TATCCTGGATGAGCGTGCAAAAAGTCCGCGTTGTCCGCAGTCAGAACTGTCGGTTGAGTGTCCTCCTGATGGATCGGCGAGATGACTATGACGATCTTCGAGCACACGAAAGCCCGTGATCCCAAGCGATACCTGTGGCTTCTGGGTTTGATCGCCCCGGGTTGCGCCTTGCTTCCCTCCCAACTGGTGTTGCTCACCGGGTTGGAGGTGTTCTGGTGGATCGGCCCCATCATCGTGCTGGTTGTGATTCCACTGTTGGATTGGGCGGTCGGCGACGACGGAAGCAATCCTCGCGACGAGGATTACGAGGCGCTGTCCAACGACCGCTATTACCGGTGGTGCACCTTTATGTTCCTGCCGATGCAATTCATCGGCCTGCTCATCGCCGGATATCTGTGGAGCAGCCACGAGTTGAGCCTGGCCGACAAACTGGGCTTGGCCGTGACTCTCGGCTTCGTCTCCGGTATCGGCATCAACGCCGCGCACGAACTCGGGCATCGCGCCGAACGCCTCGAACGCTGGCTGGCCAAGATCGCGCTCGCCCAGTCCGGGTACGGCCACTTCTTCGTCGAGCACAACCGCGGCCACCACGTTCGCGTCGCCACACCCGACGACCCCGCCAGCGCCCGCTTCGGGGAATCACTGTGGCAATTCATGCCGCGCACCATCGTGGGCGGATTCCGTTCCGCCCTCGAGCTGGAGCGTCAGCGCCTGGCCCGCAACGGAAAACCCTGGTTCAGCCCCACCAATCATCTTCTGCAAGCCTGGGCGATGAGCGCGGCGTTGTTCATCGGCTTGATCGCGGCCTTCGGCCCCGCCATCATCCCCTACCTCGCCCTGCAAGCACTCATCGGCGCAGGTCTGCTGGAAACCGTGAACTACGTCGAACACTATGGATTGCTGCGCGCCCGCCGCCCCGACGGCCGCTACGCACGCTGCTCACCGCGCGACAGCTGGAACAGCGACCGTCTGGTGACGAACATCTTCCTGTTCCACCTCCAGCGCCACAGCGACCATCACGCCAACCCCGGCCGCCGCTACCAGACCCTGCGCAGCTCCGAACAGGCCCCCCAGCTGCCCGCCGGTTACGCCACGATGGTCGTGCTCGCCATGATTCCCCCGCTGTGGCGCGCGGTCATGGATCACCGCGTCTTCGCCCATTACAACGGCGACATCACGCGCATCAATATGCAGCCTCGCAGGCGGCGGCTCCTGCTGCCGATCCGGCATGCGCGCAACGACGCGCAGCCTGCCGCGGACCCCCGCGCCCACAGCATGAGCCAGTCGACCCAGTCGGACCGATGACGGGCGGCGAGAGCCGCCGAGCCTCAACGGCGCAGGCGCTCGAACTCCGTCGCGCAGTGCGCGGAGAACACCGTCACCGTGTCGGCATTGTCGCGGACGAGTTCCCGTAGCCGCTGCTGGTTGTCGATGCGAGACGGGCGCCGAGTGTCCATCGCCCACTGAAAGGCGCGTAGCCCCGGGGGCATCGACGGCTTCTCGGCCATCTGCCCGTGGAAGGTATAGGCGTCCCCGGCGTGCAACAACCAGCCGTTCCCGGTGTCCACAGCGACTCCGACGTGACCGCGTGTGTGTCCCGCCAGCGGAACAACAAGAATCTCCGACGGCAGACCGCGCAGTTCGCGCACCGCCCGGAAGCCGAACCAGCGCTCCTCCCGGCTGTCGGACTCGTCATAGACCGACCACTTGGGTCCGTGCTCGAACTGCACCGGCCGATACCGGATCTTTTCGCGACGGCCGTACGCCCCTTCGACAGCCTCCAACTCGTCCCGGTAGACATGCACGGCCGCCCGGGGGAAGTCGGCGAGCCCGCCCGCGTGATCGAGATCGAGATGCGTCACGATGATGTCGCGGACATCGTCGCGGGAGAATCCCAGCGCTTCGACCTGACGCGCGATCGGCTGGTCGAGAACCGGATTCGACCGGCGGATGAGTTGCCGCCCCACCCAGACATCCGGCCGAACCAGTGCCTGCTCGCCGTAACCCGTATCGACCAGGGTCAACCCAGCAGAGTGCTCGACCAACAAGCAATGACACGCGCCGGCTGCTCTGCGCAGCACCCCCGGGCGGCCATCGAACAAGCGGCCACCCGAAGGACGGGTTCCCCCAGCATCCAAGTGATGGACACGCACCAGTCCCACTCCTATCCGTGCCGGCCACGCTACACGCCTATTTCGAATGCGGCGAGCCTGAAGGCGCCGAATCGACTCTCGCACTTCGACTACCGGCATCACAGTTGTCCCTGCTATCGATGCGCGCACCGTGAGTGCGTCAGCGCCCCGGTGCTCATGATCCCGCAACCGAAGCGACGGACAGCGATCCCATCGACGGTCGTGCAGATACCGTCATCGGACGCGATTGACGCGCACGATCGCGGTCACCGGCGGCTGACACCACTTCTTTCGAGGGCGCTGCCTCACTGGCTGAATGGTCCACTGCCGGACCGGACCGCTGTCCCAGATTGTTCGCGCTGCGAACGATGACGGAAATGAGTATGCTCCCTCAGCGTTAGTCGAATTACGCTGCGATCGAATACGTTTGGGCAAACCAATCGGTTTGACCACCGGGTTCGGCCGCGGCGCCAATTGCCGACGGCATAGCAGGGGAGTTCAGAAGTGTCGAGGTCGTACCGGGCACGCGGATCGTCAGGATCCACGACGCGCCCAGCGGGCCGGCGACGATCCGCGCCACCCGCGTGTCATCGGCCTCCCGTACTCGGCTTCCCGCGGTAGCCGACTCAGCTATTCCTCGCACGGCCGGACCCGCCTACGCCAGAGAAGCCGTACGGATCCTGTCGATGATTCCGTATTCGCTTTTCAGGAGCCTGTTGTGACTATTTCGTCGTCTCTCGTGCTGGGAGCGAGACCACCGGGACGTCCGGCGCTCCGCCCGTCCGCGCCGCTCGATCGCTACGGTGCGCGCCGGTGAAACTGTATTCGGACGAGTTCGCGGCCGACCCCCATGCCGCCTACCGGCGAATGCGCACCGATCACGGCCCGCTGGCCCCGGTCGAGGTAGCACCGGGAGTGCCGGCGACATTGGTCATCGATTACCGCACGGCGTTGAGCGTCCTCACCGATCCTTCCCGTTTCTCGGCTGATCCGAGCCAATGGGAAGAAAGTGCTGCCACGCGGTGTCCGGTGCCGTGGGCGATGCGGTGGCGGCCGGACGCGTTGCGCACCGCGGGAGACGCGCACTCCCGCTACCGAACGGCTGTGACCGACAGCCTCGATCGGATCGACCTGCACGCGCTGCGTCACACGGTCGAACGCACCGCGGTGTCGCTGATCAACGGTTTCTGCGCGGACGGTTCGGTGGATCTGCTCAGCGAGTACGCGATCCCGCTCACCGTCGGGGTGCTCGAGCAGGTACTGGGATTTCCGCCGGAGACCCGGCAGAACGCGTACACGGCGATGACGAACTTGCGCGACGCCGTCGACGAGACCTCGGTGGAATCCGGTCATCGAATGCTCACCTCGGCGATGCTCGAGGTGATCTCCGCCAGACGGGTAGCACCGGCCAGGGATGTGGCGTCCTGGCTCGTCCAGCATCCGGCTCGATTGAGCGAGACCGAACTCGTGCATCAAATGGCCATGTTGTACACGACGGGCGCCGAACCGACGTGGAACCTGATCGCGGTCACCGTACTGTTGCTCGTTACCGACGAACGCTTCGGTGGTGAACTGCTCGGCGGAGCGCTGTCCACCCGGGACGCGATCGATGAGGTGCTGTTCACCGATCCCCCCGAGTCGATTTCCTGCATCAGATATCCGCGTCAGCCCCAGATCGTCGGGAATATGTGGCTGCCGCAGCATCAACCGGTGCTGATCGGTTTGGCGGCATGCAACAACGATCCCGCCGCGGTGGCCGACGATCGCCAAGGCAACCGTTCGCACCTGGCGTGGGGCGCCGGGGCACACACCTGCCCCGCCCAGTCGGTCGCCATGGTCGTCGTCCAGGAAGCGCTCGACCAACTACTGGACGCCCTGCCGGAGATCCGGCTGGCGGTCCCCGCCGAGGAATTGCGGTGGCTACCGAACTCCTTCCACCGCGCACCGGCCACCGTCCCGGTGACCTTTCCCCCGTCCCCACCTCTACCTTTCCCTTGACACGACGCCTCCTCCGCGAACAAGGCCGCGCCATCGCCGACAAGTAGGCCGCTTGCCCACCACCTACCCCTCCGCACCGGTCGACCACCCCCCACAACACACTCTGACTAGGCGATTAGCACCGCCCCCACCTCGTGCGGTAATCTCTTCGAGCGCCCGCACAGCGGACGCAACGGGCTGTGGCGCAGTTTGGTAGCGCACTTGACTGGGGGTCAAGTGGTCGCAGGTTCAAATCCTGTCAGCCCGACATAGAAAAATCCCCTCCGACCTGCATCGGAGGGGATTTTTTCCTACGGGACCGCCCGCAGAGTTGGGGCCAATCTGGGGCCAGACTTGCCCCGCAGGTGCCGCGACAGCTGATTGCCGTCCTCCTGCAATGCCGCGATATCCGGGTGTAGGTACCGCTGCGTGATCCTGGGATCAGTGTGCCCGGCGATCCGCTGAAGCCGATGCAGCGGAACCCCGGCATCCGCGAACCATGTCAGCCCGGTATGCCGGAGATCGTGACGCCGCAGATGCTCATATCCGAGCTTCGTCACAACCTCGTCCCAATGGGTCGCATCCCGCAGCACTCCCGTTTGGATGCGACCTCCCCGAGGCCCGACGAACAGCCGAGCATCCAACAGCGCCTCTCGCCGCTGCTTCTCGCTCGCCTCCTCCTGGCCACGTTCAACGCGGGCGCGCGCCTCGTTGATCCGCCTGAGGATCAGCGGACGAATCTCCTCGATCAACGGAATCGGACGCGACCGCTTGCCCTTCGTGCCCTTGTCTTGCAATCCACCCGGCCCCGGCGTCGTCTGCCGCCGCAACGTCCACACCCACTGCTCGGTGTCGATATCCCGGACCCTGCAACCCGAAACCTCCCCGATCCGGGTCGCCGTGCAGGCCGCGAACATCACCACATCGCCCCAGCCGCGAAATCGGCCGGCCGATGCTTCCGTGAGCGCCGTCATCAACTGCTCGAGCGTGGCCCAATCCGGCAACGCCAACGCGCGCGGATCGTCGAGCTCGTCCTCGCGCCGCGCCAGCTGCCGACGCCACCCGCTCACGTCGACCCGGTTGCGATCGATCACTTCGTCGCGCACGGCTTGATCCAGGACCCGCGCCAGTGCTGCCAAGGTGTTCTTGATCGTGGACTCTCCGCAGCCGTCCGCGATCCAGCCGGTCACCGCCCGATCGGCCAAACCGGTTGTGATCATGGTGACCGGCAGATGACCCAGTGTCGGCACCACCCGACGCCGCCAGCCCGCCCGATACGGATCGAGCGTCTTCGGCTCCACGCCCCGCATCGCGGTATCCCAGTGCGCATTCCCGTACTCGGCCAGCGTCGCAGTCGCGGTCTTCGGATCTACACCGCGCAGGGCCGCCTGCTCGATCCCCGAAATCCAGTTCTCGGCTTCCTCCTGGGATTCGAACGTCTTCGACCTCGTGTCCCGGGCCTTGGCCACTGGATCGGTCCAGCGGACCCGAGCCCGAACCATCCCGCTTTTGCCTCGGACCTCGATATAGCCTCGGACTGCGACCCCGAGCGGAATGGCGTCGATGCGGTCGCTCATCACGCCGCCTTCGGATCGATGCGCCTGCTCGACAGGTACTCCATCACGTCGGCGCCGCTGTAGCGGATCACACGATCGGAGATGGCTACGAACGGCGGCCCTTGCGGCGCCTGGCCGGTGCGCCAGCGGCGGAGGCTGGAGGCATCCACCTTCAGCAGCGCAGCAACCTCCTCGGTTGTGTACCAGGCTGTCGGGTCCAGGTGCAAGTAACGATCCGTGTCCATATCGAAAGTCCTGTCTGTTCGTTATTCCAAGATTTGGGGAGCGCGCGGTGCACTATCCCCACCAGTAATGGGGGTGTGTGTCTGGGTTGGGGCTATGCCTGGTGGCCGGATCGCCCGGACATCCGGGTCCATGAACGCTCCGTATCTGCACAGTCGTCAACTACCCTCTCCTCCAACGGGTCTAATGCCCTGCCGGCCGATCCGGTGTGGGTCCGGGGCCGACCCCCACTGCTATCGCGGCAGCGGGCTATTCAGGGCGGGTTACGTCCCAGCCGTATGACCGGACAGCATCGGGTGGACGGCGGTCGGGGTTGTCCGGTGCGGTGACGCGGCGGGCATATACTCGTTGGGCGGGCAGAGTCGAATGGTTCAGGCTGCGCGGTTCTTGAGCATCACCTCCTCCTGCGCATCGGCATCGGTGTCGCGTTCGCCGCGGGGGGCCGTGACTGTCTCGGGATCGTGGGGTCGGTGAGCGGGGGTCGCGGTGCAGCAGCGTCGATTTCAATGTCGGTGTCGCCGTCGTTATCGGCGAGTTCGCCGGGATTGGTGGTGATGAGCGCATTTTCGGCGGGCGAGGCGAGAGACCCGAACACCGCCCGGTCGGTGCCGGTGACCGCGAGCAACCCCGATCCCCGTGCCGCGGAGAGTAGGAACTGCTTCTCGCCGTCGGAGAGCTGGAAGGCGGTAGCGACCTCGTCGATGGCCTGAGGTGCCTGCCGTAGCAGGATTTGGGTCGCGGCGTTGGACACGATCGCGCGCCCCAGCTCCGTCGACAGCACATCAGCGCAATCCTGCGTCGCGACGGTGAGCCCGGCCCAATGCTTGCGGAACGACTTGGCGGCCCGGAACAGGAATTGTGCTCCTGCCTGCTCGCGCAGGAGCAGCCACGCCTCGTCCACGGTGACCATGCGGGGCCGCCGCTGTCCCGGATTCGACACCCGCCGCCACGTAGCATCCAAAACCAACAGATTGCCAATGGTTTTCAGCTCCTCGGGCAGATCCCGTAGCGAAAACACGACTAATCCGCCCTCGGGCTCGGTGGTGGTCGGCCCGTCGATCACGCTGGCATAGGCACCCTCGCCGACGTAGGGGTGCAGTCCGGCGGCCAGCTCGGCACCGGCGGCCGTGCCGAGTCGGGTGAGCTGGTCGCGCAGTCCGCTCAGGGTGGGCGCGGGCCGGGTCCAGGTGGCGGGGTCGTCGGTGATCCCTACGGCGGCGTAGGTGGCGGCCAGCGCGGCATCCAGGGCGGCCCGCTGTGCGGCGGTCTGTTCCCCCAGCAGCACCTGGATCAGCCTGTGTAGGAACAACTTGCGTCGGGTGAGGGCATCGGTGGGGGCGCTGCGGCGGCCGTCGGCTCGGCTGTGGACCTCCAAGTCGAGGGGGTTGATCCTGACTCCGGGTGCGCCGAGGCGGATGTGGGTGCCGCCGACGGACTCGGCGAGGCGCCGGTATTCGTCCTCGGGATCGATGACGACCTGCTCGATCCCGCGATACAGCGAGCGCAGGATCTCTGTCTTGACCAGATAGGACTTGCCCGAGCCACTGCGCCCGAGAACGACGAGGTTGTGGTTATGGGCCTCGGGCCCGAACCGGTCCACGAACAGCAACCCTGCTGCGGCGTCACGCCCGACGAGAACACCCTGCGGTCGGTCGGCTCGGGCGGGATCGGCAGCGGCTAGCTGGGGTGAGTCGAAGGGGAATGCCGCGGCGAGGGCGGTGGTGTCGAAGGTCCGGTGGACCCGGAGCAGGTCGAGCCCGAGGGGCAACGTGGTCACCCAGGCTTGAGCTGCCCGGTAGGACAGGGTGCAGGTGTCCACGAGCAGGCTCGCCGCCAGAGCGCGGACAGCGGCGACCTCTTCGGTCAGTCCGGTCTCCGTCTCGGCGTGCACGGTCAGATACACCCCGACCCGGAACAACCGGGCTTCGGCGCGTGCGACGCGCGCCGACAGGTCGGCGGCATCCTCGACGGCGACGTCGATCTGTGGGTCGGTCAGGCGGCCCCGGCCGAGATCGTGCATCCGGGAGGATTCGAGGCGGGCCTGCTGGCGGCGCAGCCGGGTGGCGGCAGTGGCCGGGTCGATCGGCTCGACGTGCACGGCGACCTCGACTCTGCCCGGGTGAGTCAGCAATGGCGCGAGCCAGCCGGCCGTGACCTCGCGCGGATAGCCGGTAACCGCAAGGGTCGCACTCCAGTCGGAGCCGATCTCGAGATGGCGGGTGCCGATGGTGAGGGACTCCGGCGCGAACCGGTCGAGGCCCTCGGCGAACGGATCCGGTGATCGGCTGTCGGGGTCGGTAGTGATGACCGTGTCTGTGGCGGCGATGTCGGCGGCGGCGGACACCACGCTCTCTGGGTTGGTGCAGCTGGCCAGCACAACGGTGGCGGCGTCGTTGTCGAGGGCGGTCACCGAGATCCCGAGGGGGGAAAGGACATCGGCGGCCTCGGTCATCCGGCGCAGCAACCGGGACTCGGCCGCCCGCCGCGCACCACCCGACAGCACCCGTCCCGCGCGTCTGCGGCTGGGCAACCGAGCCCGCAGTCCGGTCGCGGTCAGGGGCTGGGTCTGTTCGCGCCAGATCAGCAGTACCTGCCGGTGCACCGGGGCCTCGCGGGCAGCCAGTTCGGTGAGGTGATCGGCGTGGTCGAGGGCCGCCGCGGCGAGGTCGGCTGACATCTGGGCGGCGGCGGCGTGCAGGCCGGTGATGTGCTCGGTCAGGTCCAGGCGGGCCGAGCGGATGAGGATTTGCACGGGTTGGCGGAGAGTGTGTAGCCAGCCAGCGAGTTGGCCGACGAGGCTGTCCTGTTCGGTCGGGGTGCGCAAGCTCAGGTTGAGGGTGCCTGCGACAGCGATGGCGGCGAGCCCGTCGGCGCCGAGGTCGATCACCCCGACACCACCACTGCTGCTGGCGGTGACCGATTCCGGTAGTCGAGCCGCCTGCGTTGTCAACGCTGCCGGGGCGGGCATGCGGGGCCGGGTGGTGGTGGCACGGCGGGAGATCCACTTCGGGGCCACGTGAACGCGAGTCCGGACCAGGTGGCGTGGGCGGAGGCGGTGACGGATGGCGGCCACGAGCAGCAGGTCGGCCGACAAGCCGTCGCGGCGGGTGAGCACCGCGACCGCGACGACGACGAACACCAAGGCAGCGGCGACGGCGAACACCGGCAGAGGCAGCAGGGATCGGGTCGCCGCCCAGGTCGAATACAGCAGTACGGCGGTGGTGGCGAGGACAACGAGCTGGCGGGCGGTGAAGGGCCCCAGCAGCCGGTCGGAGCGGTCGACGTCGGCGGGGATGCGCACGATGGTGCTCACTGGAGGGTGCCTCCTCTCGGGGCGCGGGGCGCGCGGCGGCGCACGGGCAGATCGGGCATGGGCAGATGCAGCTGCCGACCTGCCGGACGCGGCGGTGCGGGTGGTTGTGGTGGGTTCGGTGGCGGTGCAACGGGTTTGACCCGGGTGACGGGGAACGGCAGCGGGTACTGGCCGCTGCGCGTCGGGCGAAGACGCGCGTACGGGTCGGCCGGGGTGGGCTCGGTGAAGTCGAAGGCGAGCTGTTGCGGTGTTGCACGGCGACCGGGACGCTGCGGCGGCGGCTCGGGAGCCGGTGGTGATGTTCGGATCCGGCGCACCGGGATCGGGAGCGGGTACTGTCCCCCGGCCCCGGCGCGGATGCCCCGGTACGGGTCGGGCTCACGGAAGTCGAAGGCGAGCTGGCGTCCCCTCGCCGACCGGGTGGGACGTGGCGGTGGAGTGCCGGTCGCCTCGGCCGGTGCCGGGCTGGGTTGCCGCGCGACCCGGCGGACTCCTTCCAGGGGCAGCATGAGCTGCCCGTCCCGTGTCGAGCGCACCCGCGCGTACGGATCGGGCAGCCCATTGCTGGCGGCGGTGCGAGGGGCTCGTGGGGCGCGGGCAGGGCGCGGAAGTCGCCGTGCCGATCCCCCCGACGCGGCGGAGCGGGCACTGCTCGAGGTGGCTCCTTTGAGCATGCCGAGGGTCTTGTAGGCGATGAACCCGCGCCCGATCGACCCGAGGAAGCTGCGACCTTGCCCGATCTCGAGCACCGACAACAGCCACATCGGTGTCTTGATCAACACGAACATCAACGCCAAAGCGACAGTGAGGTCGGCGATCTCGTTGGCGTCGGGGCCGAATAGATGCCAGCCGCCGGGGGTGAGCAGGACCCGCAGGACGGTCACCAACGTCAGCGATTGCACAACCTGGATCGCCAGGCAGGCGGCGAAAGAGCGCCACCACCAGCGGGCGATGCCGTCGAGGCCGGGCAGCCCGTGACACATCAACGCCAGGGGCGCGCCCACGATCAGCAGGATCGTGATCGTGACCCGCACGACGTAGGAGATGAGCAGCACCAGCAGCATCACCGACAGCGCGAGTTGCAGCAGCACGAACACGCCTCGGCTCTGGTTGCTGGTGATCGCCAGCTCGGTCAGGGCGTCGGCGGCGGAGCCGGAGTCGACGCCGTCTCCGGCCAGCGCACCGGCGAGGGCGTTGGCGAAACCGATTCCGCCGGTGGCGATCATCATGCTCAATCCCCCGACCCCGAAGCCGATCACCAGGCGGGGTGCGAGTTCGCGGATCGACCATTGGGTTTGGACGCTCTCGCGCATCATCAACAACGCCCCGGCGGCCATCACGACCAGGACGTAGAGCGCGACCACGATCTGCCAGGACTGATTCCACAGAGTGCCGATCTCGGGTATCTGCCCGGGTTCGGGTGTGGTGAGCAGGGTTTGCGAGAGCAGTTCCAGTAGCGGGTTGAGCGAGGTCTCCACGATGCGCCGGAAGAACCCGTCGACCGCGTTCTCCACACAACCGTTGATGTTGGTGACCCCGCACTCCGCCGAACCCGAGCCCGAGCCGGGTGTCGGTGCCGTTGTCGTGCCGGGTGCAGTCGTTGTCGGCGGGGCCGGTGTCGGGGCGGTGGTCGAGGGCGGTGTCACCCACCGGCGCGGGGTTGTCGTGGTCGGTGGAGTGGTTGTCGAGGCGGGTGTGGCCGGTGCGGTGGTCACCGGCGGGGCCGGTGTCGGGGTGGCGGGTTGGGCGGCGGCCCCGCCGGAACTGGTGAGCGCGATCAGGACCGCGGCGAGCACCGCCGCTGCGCTGGCGGCAGCGATGCGCGCGACAGGTGAGAACCGGGCGGGTGCCGGGGGTGCCTGGGCCGAGGTGGTCACGGTCAGGCTCCGATGATGGACTTGAGCACGGCGACAACAACCGGTGCCAGCATCGCCAGCGCGTATCCCAGGCACGCGGCGCGGAAGGCGGTTTTGGCCTTCTCGATCTCGCTGGGGTCACCGCCGCCGAGCAGATAGCGGGCTCCGGCGATGGTCAAGAACAATGTCGCCAGCCCGGCCAGGATGCCCACCAACCAGTTGCGGGCGTTGTCGATCACCTCCCCCAACGACGAGGCGATGGCCAGCACCTCGGCGTGCGGTGGTGCCGCCGAAGCAGATCCGGCGATCGGTACCAGCAGGACCACGGTCGTGGCCGCGACCGCAAGCACCCGCAGCCAATGCCGAGCCGACCGTGGCGTCGCGTGGTTGAGATGTCCCTGGTTGGTGTTCATGCCGCCACCTGCCCGTGCTCGGTGCTCGACGGTGCCGGGGCTGGCGAGTTCCGGTTCGGCCGGCGACCTCTCCGCGGTGACCGATCCGGTGGTGCGAGGGCGGTGACCGCCGCCGCCTCGACCGGGCTGGTGCGCTCGGGGTCGACGTCGCGAGCGCGGTCGTTCAGCCATGCGAGCAGAGCGCGTTCGGCGCGGGGCCGCTGCTTGCGCAACTTCCACAGCGACACACCACGTTCAGCGGCCAAGGAGGTCAGTGACCGGCCCTCCCACCGCGACGCGGCGATGAGTTCGGCGGCGTCGGCGGAGATCACTCCAGCGGCCACGGCTTGGGCCAGCACCGTCTCGGGATGCCCCGGCCCGGCCCCGATCGCCCGCACCCGCTCCCCCAGCGGGGCCAGGTCTTGGTCGAGGTCTCCCACCACCGTCACGCTGGTTCGCTGACGGGTTGCCGCCTTGAGGACGGCGCGGTAGGCACCCCAACGCAGCCGATGCCAGACTCCCGGCTCGTCCACGCTGACGCGCGGCAAGTGGACCAGGAACGCGGTCAGGATTTCGGACTCGATGTCGTGGCGGGCGGTGCTGCTCGCGGTCACGTACTCGCTGGCGGTCCGCGACAGCATCGGCGCGGCCAGCCCGGCGCACACCAGCATCGCGCCCTGCTCCTTGGCGCGGACTCGTTGCAGCAGCCACACCCAGATTGCGTCGACCTCTGCCATCGGGGTGGCCGGGTGCCACAGTCGCTCGCGCAACTGCCCCCAGGTCCGCACCGGGGTGGCGGGGTCGGGCTGCGAGGTCGGCACCGGGCGCGGGTGGGCAGGCAGGGTTTCGGCGGCCATCCGGTCGAAGCCCGCCCACACCACTGCCATCGGCGAGTCCGGCTTTCCGCCCGGTCCTGCATATGTCGCGACGTGTGAATTAGTCACTACAGATCTCCTTGTTCGGTCGAGAACTTCCGACCTCGCAAGGACACCTCGCGCCCATATCCGAAACGCACCCAAACCCTATCCAAACCACACCCAAAACATATCTGAAACATATCAAAGTCACATCCTGGGCGGGTTGGCGAATATTTCGCTACTGTCCGCCACGCCCCCAGCGGGACGCCGGATATCCGTGCGGATAGGAGCATCTACCTGGACTTTTGAAGCTGCAGATAGAGTCGGGATATGAACCGGATATGTTTCAGATAGGGTCCGGGTACTGCACCTTCCTCCCGTCGGCAACCCGGCACAAAAATTCTTCAAAAAAAATTCAGAACCCCCAGGGAACGGACCGCCTTCCCGAGGCCAATTTTCGACCTCAGGAAATTCTCAGAAAAATATCGGGTAGCCGTGTCCCGATTTCGGCTTTTCGGCGGAAGTAAGCGAGTACACACCGCTCTCTCGCTCAGGAGGCCGCAATGCCTGCCAGCTCCCGCCGTCCACGCTCCACCGCCGCCGTGGCGATCCCCTCGACCTTGTGGGCGCTCGGACCCGAACCGCTCGATCCCACCGACCGCTGGCCCGACCGGGCGCTGGTTCACACGATCACCGAATTCTCCGCGCCCGGTTCGCGAGTAATGCTGCTCGGTTGGCCCGCCCCCGTCACCCGAGGGGCATTGCGGATCATCGAGACCGACACCGTCGCCGCACTGTCCACGATCGGTGATCTGGGCCGCCACGGACTCGACGCCCCCACCGACCGAACCTGGCGCGGTGAGCCGGTGGATCTGGTCGTCGCGAGTCTGCTCGCCGATCACCTCGACCCGATCGCCGCCGCCGAGCACATCACCGCGCTCGCGACCGAAGTCCTCGCGATGGGCGGGTTGCTGGTCGTTTTCTCCCGCTGCCGACACAGCAACTCCGGGATCCTGTCCGACCCGGCCGGTTCGGTGGTGGCTGCTGCGCAGGCCGCCGATCTGCTCTACCTCCAGCACATCATCGCCGCCCCCATCTCCGGGCAGATCGTCACCGCGACTCCCGCCCCGGCTCCCTCGGGCAACGCGCGCCACGCCATCGCGCACACCGACGTCTTCGTCTTCCTCCAGCCCGCCCATGGCTGAGCCCACACGCCCTCTGCCCCACCGGAACTCTCACGCGAAGGACGCCCCGATGACTCTCGAACCGACCGCCACCGCCACCGCCACCGCCGACGTGGACTACGGCACCCCCGCACCCACCGGCCCGGCCGTCGCACCGGTGTCGGTATGGGCCACGGCCCAGACCGCGCCCACCGCGCAGCGCCGGGGGCGCTATCACCCCGACAGCACCGCCCATCCCGCGAAGATGTTCCCCGCCATCGTCGCCCACGCCGTGAACACCTACACCCAGCCTGGGGACCTCGTGCTGGACCCGATGTGCGGGATCGGCACCACCCTCGTCGAGTCCCTGCATCTGGGTCGCCGCGCGGTCGGGGTGGAGTACGAGGGCCGGTGGGCAGAGCTGGCGCGCACCAACATCGAGCTCGCCCGCGACGCCGGGATCGATCTCGCCGCAGAGGTCTACCACGGCGACGCCCGCAAGCTCGGCGAGCTGATCCCGGCAGAGCTGCGCGCCCAGGCGAAGCTGGTCATCACTTCCCCGCCCTACGGCGACAGCTTGCACGGGCACGTGCGCGCCAACCGCAAAGAGCCGGTGCTGAAGAAGAACCACCGCTACGGCCAGATCCTCGACCGAGGCAATCTCGCCAACGTCGGGCTCGGCAGACTGTTGAGCGGGTTCACCAAGATCCTGGCCGGGGCCGCCGAATACCTCGCTCCGGGCGGGTATGTGGTGATCACCGCGCGGCCGTGGCGGCAGCACGCCGAACTCGTGCCGCTGCCCGCCCACCTCTACACCTGCGGCGAGCTGGCCGGGCTGGTGCCGGTGGAGCGGTGCGTGGCGCTGCTGGGCCGCCTCACCGAGGGCCAGCTCATCGCCCGCAGCTCGTTCTTCCAGCGCGACTTCATCGTCAAGCAGCGCGCCGCCGGGCTGCCGATGCACCTCATCGCCCACGAGGACGTCATCATCCTCCGCAAGCCCGAAGCCGAGGAGGCAACCGAACGCCGCCGCGCGGGCCGTTTCCCGTTCGGCAGCACGGCAACTTTGCCGAACGCCGAGATCACCGGCCCGGGATCGGTGGCCGCGTGAATCCCGAGCAGGGATGGCTGGGCCGGGCGCTTCTCGCGCCCGGCCGGGCCGTGGCCGACCTCCGCCAGACACTCGAACACGCCCTCGTGTCCGCCGATGCCCTGTTCGTGGTCGCAGCCGGTGTCGCGGTGCTCGCCGCGGTACGGCTCGCGGTTCGGTGGCGGCTAGGCCGGCTGAGTGCGTGTGCCCGCCAGATCACCGTGCTCACCCCGCCCTCGGTCGACGCCAAAGGCGCACTCACCTTCTGGGCACACCTGATCGGCCAGCTGCGCCCAGTGTGGGCGAGGACGCTGCTGGGGCAGCCTCATCTGGGGTTCGAGTACACCGTCACCCCTGAGGAAGGGGCGGCGATCCGGCTGTGGGTGCCGGGCGCGATTCCACCCGGGTTGATCGAGCGGGCTGTCGCCTCGGCGTGGCCCGGCGCGCATACCGACACTGCCGAACCCGCCCGGCCTCCACTGCCGAACCCGGTCAAAAAGATCCGGCGGGTCGTGGCCGGAGGCGAGCTACGCCTCGGGCGCCACGAGGGACTCCCGTTGAGTACCGATCACTCCGGTGATCTGGTGCGCAACCTGATCACCGCCGCCGACGACCTCGCCCCCGGCCACGCCGTGTGCGTGCAGATCCTCGCCCGCCCGGTCACCGGCCGCCGCGTCGCCCGCGCCACCCGCTCCGCGGCGAGCACCAGCAGCCGGACCGGTGCCGCGGCGGGACTGCTGCGCGAGGCCCTCGACCTCCTCACGCCCGGCTCGAGCAGCCCCCGCGCCTCCCGCACTGCCACCGGGGTGGGAAGCGCGCGGGCCACCGACCGGCAGACCTCGCTCGAATACAGCGCCGCCGCCCGAGCGGCAGCGGCCAAAGCGCGAGGGGCGCATTGGGAGACGGTCGTCCGCTATGCCGCCTCGATCCCGGTCTCCACCGACCCCTCCGAGATCGACTCGACAGCCGAAGCGCGGGCGGTGGCGCGGGGGCGAGCCGACGCTCTCGCCACAACGTTCGGGGCGTGCACCGATCACAACTTCTACCGGCGTCGCCGTCGGCTTTTCCGCCTCGAGCGGTTGATCCGGGAGCGGCGTCTCGGGCGTGGGGATGTGTTGTCGGTGCCCGAGCTGGCCACGATCGCGCATCTGCCCACCGACGATGGGCTACCGGGCCTGCAGCGCGCCGGGGCTCGCGCGCTGTCCCCGGCCCCGGAGATCCCCGTCGGTGGGGAGTTCACGAAGCCGTTGGGGATGGCCGACACCGGCACTCGCCGCCCGGTCGCGGTCAAAGTCAGCGACGCCCGTCATCACCTGCACATCCTCGGTCCTACCGGTGTCGGCAAATCCACGCTGTTGGCGCGCACGATCCTCGATGACGCCGAGGCGGGGCGCGGGGTGATCGTGATCGACCCGAAAGGCGACCTCGTCACCGATGTCTTGTCGAGGCTGCCGTCTCGCATGGGTGAGCGGGTCACGCTCTTCGACGCCGACGCATCCGGTGCTCCGCCGTGTGTGAATCCGCTGGACATCGGCCGGATCGGGCGCGCGGTGATGGATCTCGCGGTCGATAACCTGACCACGGTTTTCCGCCGGATCTTTCATCAGTGGTGGGGGCCGCGCACCGACGACATCATGCGCGCGAGCCTGCTCACTTTGTGCGCGCAGCCCGGGACCGCGACCCTGGCCGACCTGCCCCGCCTGCTCACCGAGGGTGCGTTCCGCTCTCGGGTCACCCGCACCACCGCCGATCCCGTCCTGCGCGGGTTCTGGGACTCCTACGAGCAGCTCTCCGATACCGGCCGCGCCCAGCTCACCGGCCCTCTGCTGAACAAGCTGAGGGCGTTCCTGCTGCGCCCGTTCGTGCGCGCGGCCATCGCCGGTGGCCCTTCGACCGTGGACTTCGGCTACATCCTCGACCACGGCGGCATCTGCCTGGCCAGATTGCCGAAAGGCTCACTCGGAGAGGAGACCTCCCGTCTGGTCGGGTCACTGCTGGTCGCGCGGACGTGGCAGGCGGTGACCGCGAGAGCCCGGGTGCCCGCCGCCGACCGACCTGACGCCGCGCTCGTGCTCGACGAGGCGCAGAACTTCTTGAACCTGTCCACCCCGATCGAGGACATGCTCGCCGAAGCCCGCGGACTCCGGCTCTCCTTGCTACTGGCGCATCAGAACTTGGGCCAGCTCTCGCGCGAACTGCGCGACGGCATCTCGGCCAACGCGCGCAACAAGGTGATCTTCGCCGTGTCGCCCGACGACGCGCGCGATCTGGCCCGCCACACCGACCCGTGGCTGTCCGAGCACGACCTGTCTCACCTCGACGCCTTCCACGCTGCCGCGCGCCTGCTGGTCGACGGCCGCAACGCCCGACCTTTCACCCTCACCACCCGCCCCCTGGACCCACCGATCCCCGGGCGCGCCCGTGAGATCGCCGCCGCCGCCCGCACCCGCCTCACCGGCTCCCGCCCCGACCGCGACGAGTGACCCGAGCACCGACAGCTCATCCCCGCCAACCGCCTCCGCCCGTTCGTCCTGAGAAAGGTTGTGCCACCGATGCTCTCCCGCCCTGCCCAGCAGGCAGACAACCGCCGACCCCGCCCCGACAACCGGCCCCGCCCCCGACCGCTCGGCAGCACCGCACTCGTCTCGCGCCTGACCGAGCGCGACCGCTGGATCCTGCGCATGCTGCACGAACACCGCGTCCTGACCACCAACCAGCTCACCAGCCTGGCCTTCCCCACCCAGCCCATCGCGCTGCGGCGGCTGAACCTGCTGCACCGCTACGGCGTCGT
Organism: Nocardia sp. CY15; assembly: GCF_009829295.1. NCBI lineage: Bacteria > Bacillati > Actinomycetota > Actinomycetes > Mycobacteriales > Nocardiaceae > Nocardia > Nocardia sp. CY15. Next base: position 32,898 of record NZ_VUOT01000017.1, on the reverse strand, counting down.
GGACCGTTTCCGGCCGTGGCGGACCCAGGGCAGCGCGCCGATGCACTGGGTACTCGCACCAGCCGGGGCCGGCGTCCTCGCCGCCGAAGCCGGAATCACGGTGCGCGAGCTGGGCTACCAGCACCAGCGCGCTCTGGCCATCGGCCACAGCATGCACCTGACCCACACCCTCGGCGTCGCCGAATGGTTCACCGCCCTGATCGCCCACCCCGCCCTCGACCAGCGCGGCGAACCCGGCCAGCTTGAGGCGTGGTGGTCACAGACCCGCTGCGAGCGCCTGTGGGGAGACCTCGCCCGCCCCGACGCCTTCGGCCGCTACACCCACACCGACACCGTGCTCGACTTCTACCTCGAGTACGACCTCGAAACCACCACGGCGCTGTCGCGGGTCGCGGCCAAACTCACCGGCTACGCCGAGCTGGCCCGCACCACCGGCGTCATCGCACCCGTACTGCTCTGGGTGCCAAGTATCGCCCGCGAGACCAAAGCCCGCGCGGCGCTGCACCGAACCTGGGAACGGCTGCCCGATCCCGAGGCCGTGCCCGTGGCAACGGCCGCCGCCGAACTCCTCACCCCCACCCATGAGGCCAGTCCCGCCGACCAGGTCTGGCTGCCCCTGGACGCCTACGCCGCCAACGCCTCTCGCAGGCGACACCTGCACCACCTCGCCACCACGTGGCCTCGGCGCACCCCACCCGACGCCGACATCGAACCCGAACCGACCTGGGCACCGCAGGGCGGCATCGTCACCCTGTCCCCACCACCCCCACAACCACCGACCTACGAGTCCTGGTGAGCTAGCGATGCTGGTCAAGGCACTCGGGGCAGGATTCGGCGCGTTCGTGTTCCTCACGGTCGTCATCGCGACCGTGGTCAGCGCCGTCGTGGTGTTCGACCACGCGCTCACCCCACCCGCCCCGGGAGCCTCGACCGGCACCGGCTCGACCCCGAGCACCGAAGCGGTGCAGGACATCCCGGCCGAGATGCTCGTGCTCTACCAGGCCGCTGCCGGGGACTGCCCCGGCCTGGACTGGAGCGTGCTCGCCGCGGTCGGCAAGGTCGAGACCGACCACGGCCGCTCCACCCTGCCGGGAGTGTCCTCGGGCGAGAACGCCTCCGGAGCCGGTGGGCCGATGCAGTTCCTCGCTCCCACCTTCGACTCCGTCGTCTCGAGGCATCCCCTGCCCGCCGGTGGCGCGAGCCCGCCCTCGCGCTACAACCCCTCCGACGCCATCCATGCCGCCGCGTTCTACCTGTGCGACTCCGGCGCACCCGATGACCTGCGCGCCGCGATCTGGGCTTACAACCACGCCGACTGGTACGTCGACCAGGTCCTCGACCAGGCCGCCCGCTACCGCGCCACCGACACCTCAGGCGGCGACTGCCAGACCGCCTCGCCGCCGAACCCTGCTGCTGCACAGGTGGTCTCGTTCGCTTGTGCCCAGCTCGGCTTGCCCTACGTGTGGGGCGGCAACGGGCCTGACGTGAATGGCGGCTGGGACTGCTCGGGACTGACCCAGGCCGCCTACCGCGCCGCCGGGATCTCGATCCCGCGCACTACCTACGACCAGGTCCACACCGGCACGCCGGTATCCGAAGACCAGCTCGCCCCCGGCGACCTCGTCTTCTACGGCACCGCCGCCGACGTCCACCACGTCGGGATCTACCTCGGCGCAGGCCAGATGGTGCACGCACCCACCTTCAACGAACGCGTCCAAGTCTCGCCCTACCGGTGGAAAAGCGACGACTTCTACGCCGCTAGGAGACCCACACCCACCCACGACGATGGCTCCCGCGCCGCCTCCTGACCATCCCCCTCGCAGGAATGGAGAAACCCGATGCACCACAACAACTCCCGCCTCCGCCGCACCGCCCGCGCGGCGCTGTGCGCGGCTATCGCCGCGACCACCGTGACGGCCGGTGTCGCCGCCGCAGAACCCACACCCGACCGCGCCGGTACCCCGTGCCCACGCTGGACCGCACAGCTGGCACCGGGCACCTACGAGACAAACCCCACCACCACCGGAGGGTCGGCACCCGGCATCCTCACCCTGCTCGGGGAGTCCTTGACCGCCCGCTACGGCAGCGACATCGAGATCCGCACGCTCGCGCCCTCCCCTGGTACGGGATCGGTGAGCGGAGCCGACCTCACCGCGGCGGTGTCGGGGCTGTGCTCGGACACGCGAGTCGTTTTGGCCGGCTACGGCCAAGGCGCCGAGGTCACCGGCGACCTCGCCACCACCCTCGGCAATAAGGGAGGCCCGATCCCAGCCTCCCGTGTCCTGGCCGTGGCACTCGTCGCCGATCCGCGCCGCGACGCCACCACCACTCAGCTCGGCACCCCGGTCTCCGGGCAGGGTGTCACCGGGCCACGCTCGCAGGGCTTCGGCGTGCTGAGCGACCGGGTCCGCACGCTCTGCCTCGAGGGCGACAGCTACTGCTCGACCACCGCCGAGTCGTCTCCGATCCTCGCCGCGGTGAGCCGCGCCCTCACCACCGCCGCCTCGGCCACCTCCACCCCGGCCCCGACCAGCACCGCCTTGCCCACTACCACAGCGAAAGCCCGCGCCACCACGACAAGCACACCGATCACCAGCTTCGGGTCGGCCTCGACCGGGCAGATCAGTGCATCCCAGGTCCTCGCCCAGGTCGTCACCGTCCTCAACGGGCTCACCAGCTTCACCGCGAATGTGCCCGCGATCGTGGCCGACCTCGCACAGCTGCCCGGCCTGATCACCGCCGCCGACGTGCGCGGCGTGCACCGCGTCTCGGGGGACCTGAACAACCAGTTCGCCCCGCTGGTCGAGCTGGCCGATGGACTCGACCTGCGGCTGGTGGCGCGTGCGCTGGCGTTGGCCGCGCCGCTGGACACGACCGGGGTCGCGACGATCGCCGCTGAAATCGTCGGTGTCCTGGCCGGACTCGACATTTCCCGCATCGCCACCGATGTCGGCCGCGCTCAGGAGATCGCCTGGACCGCCGTGGAATCCCTCGCCGGTGGTGACCCGGTGGCGGCGGTGTTGGCGCTGACCGGGCTGGCACCGGTCGCCGCCGATCTCGTCTCGGCCACCGCCGCAGCGTTCACCGGCCAGCAGTTCCCCACCCTGACCAACACCTACACCGCCACGACGGCCGGAACGGGCACAGCGGGCAGCGCCACCGGCACGGGCACCGCCGTTCCGGCCGCCCAGGATGGCCACACGGCCACGTTCGACGCCACCGGCTACAACACCGCCGCCCCCGTGCTGACCGACTGGATCACCCAGGCCATCGACCGCAGCAAGTAGCCCGCGCCGTCCGGCACGGCGCACAGAAAAACGGCCCGTGGTGCCGAGCGATTGCTCGGCACCACGGGCCGTTTCAGCGGGTAGGCGGTCAGGAAATGATCGGCGGCACTGCGCGCGGCGTGAACGCGGGCGGGGCACCCTTGGCGCGGAACCGCCACGACGGCAACGGCGTGGGCGCGGCGTCGATCTGCCCACCGCCGCCGCTGTCGCCGCCGTCGCCGTCGCTGGTGGTGCCCTGGTCGATCAGCTCGTTCAGGGTGGCCACGACCACCTCGCGGGCGGCGGTATCGAGGTCGCGGTACAGGGTGCCGGTCAACGGGCCGGTCATGATCCGCACCGCACCGGTGTGCGGGAAGAACTCGCCGTCGGTCGTCACCTTCTCGTAGCGCAACGCGATCGGTACCCACGGCACCAGCGAGGCCAGCACGGGCATTTGCAGCTCACGCACGGCCGTGTCCGCGATGGCGATCCACAGCTCCAGGCTGTCGGGAGCGTGGCTGGAATCGGCGTACACCCGGTACAGGGCCGAGGCGAGGACCTTGGGGGTTGGGGTGGAGTACATAGTCGAGCACCTTTCTCAGAGGTTAGATTGAGAGGGCGGTGTCGGACTCCCCGGAGCTACGATCTCCGGGGATTCCGGCATCGCCCGTTGTCAGGACGCGAGGGTGAACTTCTTTGGGGCCGTGCTGGTCTGGCGCGCGGTCCCGTGCTTGGTCAGGGTGACCAGGGCGTTGTGGACCGCGCCGCTGGACCGGGCCAGGGCTTTGCCGATCTGGTGTGGGGTGAACTCCTTTCCGGGGTTTTCGCGCAAGTGGTCCTCGACCTGTCCCCGCAGCGCACCAGCGGGCAGGCGTTCCACCGTCGACTCCGGGTCCGCCGCAGCGCCGTCGTCGGCCGCCGCCGGGGGTACCGGGGCCGGGGTGGCGGGATCGTCGCCTGTGGGGGCAGCTACCGCCGTCTCTGGGGTGGTGTCGGGGGCGGGGTCGGTCGGGGCCGCCTGCTCGGCGGGGGTGGCCGGTTCGGGCGCGGTGGGTTCGGCCGCGATGGATTCCGGGGTCGCCGGGTCGGCCGGTGCGGTGGCCGCCGGTTCGGGTACGGCGGGCTCGGGCGCGGCCGGGGCCTGTTCGGGTTTCGCTCCGGCGGTCCAGTTCTTCCCGGCCCCGGGCTTGCCCGGATCGGTGACCGCCCACACTGCCCCGGCGAGTTCCCATTCCGTCAGCAGATGCCGCGCGGGGATGGTCCCGATGGCTGCCATTTCCGCCAGCTCGGCGGTGGTGCTGCCGGGATGGGTTTCCAGGGCCTCCCACAGCGCGCGTGCTTCGGCATTGTGCAGCGCGGGCACCTCCGCCGCCGACACGGTGGCGGGTTCGGTTGCGGGCCCGGCGGTGTCGGGGTCCGGTTCGGCCGATGTGAGTGTCTCGGGCGAAACCGGTTCCGGCGTGGCGAGTTCGGCGGGGCCCGGGTCGGCGGGCGCGGCGGGGGCCGGGTCCGGTTCGATGGCAGCGGGTGCGCCCGCGCCCTGGGCCCAGGTCTTGGCGGCCCGAGGCGAATCGGGGTCGGCGTGCGACTGTGCACACCCGGCGGTTTCCCACTGCGACAGCAACCGCCGCGCGGTGGACAGTCCGATCCCGGCGATGTCTGCCAGCGCGGCGGTGGTGCTGCCGGGATGGGCCCGCAGCGCCGCCCACAACGCGCTGTCGCTGTCGCGGCGCAACACCGGCACCACACCCGACCGCGAACCACGTTCCGGGGCAGGCGCGGCCGTTTTCGTAGGGGCGCTGGAGGCGTTCTTCTTTTTGGACATGGGGGTTCCTTCCAAACAATGGGTTTCGGTGAATTCGGTGATGTCCCGGTCGGGACGGAATCCGCACCGATCGGGGCGATTCCCCAGGGGGTCGGTGCCGTTTCCGGTTCCATGACCGCTCGATAGGGCGTGTGATGTCAAGCGCAATGTGGAAAATAGTTCCGGCCCCGGATTCCTCTCTTCCATTTCTGGAATGCGAACGGCACGAGAGGAATTCGACCCGCCACTATTCATTTGCGCGAGACCAGGTGACTCACGCCGGCGACCTCGCCGCAGTGCCGCAGCGGACGAGGACACACTCCGGAGCACGCGGCCGGTTGCGGGTCGCGCCCGCTACCGCGTTGCCACTGAGTTTGGCTCCAGGTTTGGATGACGCCGTCCTCGTCGTGACCTTGGGTGTTCTTCATCAGGCGCATGAGGGTTTCCTGTTCGTGGGCTGAGTTGGGGTCGGTTGTGTCGCTAGCGGGCTCATCGGGTGAGGCGCTCGCGCAGGGGGCCGGTGGTGCGGTCGAGCCACACACTCGCCCCGTGCCCGCGCCCGCTCCGGCGCACCAGGTCGACGGCACCGGTGGCGTAGGCGGCGATGTCGTCGGGGTGCACGAGGTGAATACGCGGGGCGGCATAGCCGCCCGTACCGCCGGTCACGTGCGCCACGGTGTACATGCCGCGCTCGTCGTGGGGGCCGGGGGCGTAGATGATGAATTGATCGCCGGTGATGGCGTTGGCGATCACGTAGATCGGCTCGAGGGCGGCGGTGGTGGGGATCGCGGGGTCGGGCATGGTTCGCCTCCTGATCGTTGCCGCCCCGGTCGGGGCGGGGTGGGGTTGGTGGTGATGGTCGGGCCGCGCCGGTGGCGGTGACGGCCCTGTCCAGGTGCCCCGGGCGCGGTGCGCGCCCGGGGCACCCGGGGTCTAGGCGGCGCGTACGGCGGCGGTGGCGGCGCGGCCGATGGCGGCGGCGGTGGCGGCCGGGTCGGTAACCAAGTGCAGGGTCACTCCGTCCAGCGGCTCCGGCTCGCTGTCGGCCGGTGCCAGCCACAGCACCGCGCATCCGGCCGCGCGCAGCGCGTTCACGCGGGCCTGGGCACGGTTACGGTTGCGGCCTTTGTATTGGCCGTCGGAGATGATCACCAACAGCCGGGTCGCGCCGGGCCGGGCCAGGTCGAGGGCACCGTCGAGGGCCTCGACAGCGGTATCGATGGCGTGGAGGTAGTCCGGGCAACTGAATTCGGTCACCCTCACCGGGGCGGTGCCCGGGTAGGTGATCGGTTTGACCGAGGCCCCGAACGTCACGGTCGCGGTCTGGGCGGGCATGGTGGCCAGCTCGGCCGCGCGGGCGATTATCCACGCGGCCGAGGCCGCCGGGGCGGCGTAGTTGCCCATCGAGGAGGACACGTCACACGCGACACCGACTCGCAACGGCGGCACCGGAGGCGTTTTGCGGGTGGTGCGGGTGAACGGTTCGGCGGTCGGAATCGCCCCGGCGGCGCGTTGGGCCTCCCGGGCCAGCGCGCCGCGCATCCGCAACCGGCCCGGCGGCAGTGCGGAGGTCGTTTTCACGGTGGTCCGTTCGCGGGTGGCGGCGGTGTTGAGGGCGCGGGCCAGCACCCGCGCGGCGGTGTGCTCCTCTGGGCGGGCGGTGCGTGTGCGTCGCGTGCTTGCCGTCCGGCCCCGGCTCGACCCGTCACCGAACACCTTTCGTGCTTGCAAGGCAGCGTCTTTCGCGGCGCGTTCGGCAGCCTCCCGGGCGGCGGAGGCGATCTCGGCGGGGTCGGGGTCCACCGGCGAGGCGGCGACCGCGTTGCCGATGTTGGTCACGGTGTCGCCGATCGCGGCCCCCAGCGGCGAGGACGGCACGGGGTCGGTGTGGGGGTCGGGGCCGACGATATCGAGCCAGCGTTGCCCGAGCTCGAGCATGGCGGCGGCGTCGGTGTCGGCCACGGTGTGGGCCTCGCGCCAGATGGCGCGCAACTGGTCGAGGGTGTCGGTGCCGAGGATGGCCTCGATCGCGGTGGCGGCGGGCGCGACCTCGGCGGCCTCCAGGATGCCGCCGTCGAGGCGGGCCAGGATGAGCGCGGCGTTGCGGGCGGCGTTGTAGCGGGTTGGGGGGATCTGGGCGGCGGCGATCGCGCCGCCGTTGTCCCCGATCACGATCTCGGTGGTGCTGGCGCGCAACCAGTGCCGGTCGTCGGGGCGGCGGCGGACCTGGGCGGCCTCGATCCGTGATTCCTCGAGCAGCATGGCGGCCTCGACCACCCCCGGGTGCGCCACCGGCGGCGGGTTCCACGCCGAATGTTTGGCGTGCGCGCACTCGTGCACCAGCGCGCCCCACACCGCCGGGTAGCGGTTGCGGTCGCTGTTGCGTTCGGGGTGGGCGGTGGCGGGGTCGATCTTGAGGCGGGAACCGTCGAGTTCGATGGCCGCGAGCCCCGGCACGAACACCGCCGGGTTCCCGAACGCGGCACCGGGGGCGATGCTCACGGTCAAATCGTCACGGTCGGCGATCGGCGGAACCTCGGCGGTCATCGCAGCGGAAAGGGTGGCCCATCCCCCGGTCACCGGCACCGACGCCGGGGCGGGGGTGGCAGGCGCGGCGGGGGCCGCCCCCGCCCCGGCGGCCGGGGCGGAAGCGGTGCCGGTGCCCGGGGTAGCGGGGGCGGTGATCACGTGGCCGGTCATGGGGGGCAATACCTTTCGTAGGCGGGGTGGGTGGTCAGATGCGAGGGCCGAGGGCCAGCGGGGCGTGGTTGGCGCCGTACACGCTGCGCACCACGGCGGCCACGATGGCCCGGTCGTCCTCGGGCGCGGCCCCGATCAAATTGGCGGCGGCCGTGGCGGAGTCGGTGGCGGCGGCAATCTTGCGGAACGCCAGCAGCTCGCGCAGCTGCGGTGCCCACCCGACCTCGCCCTTTTCCTGCCGGGCGGCCAGCTCCCGCGCCACCTTCACCGCCCGCCGCTCCACCCCGAGCTGGGCGGCGAGGTCGTAGTCGCTGCCCACCTGCACCTGGAACGCGAACCGGCTCGCCAACGCATCGGACAAGATCGCCCCGTGCACCCCCGGGTTGTGCCCGGCCACCACGAAGAACCCGGGCTCGGCTTTGACCACCTCGCCGCCGTGGGCTTTGATCACGATCTCGCGGCGGCCGTCCATGGCCGGGTACACCACCGACAGCACAGTCGGCGGGATCAGGGTCGCGTCATCAATGAACAGCACCCGGCCCTCACGCATGGCCCGGACCAGCGGGCCGTGCACGAAAACGAAAGTGCCATCCGGGTTCTGGGTGTACTCGCCCACCAGATCGGCGACCGTGGTGTCCCCGTCACCCTGCACGGTCAGCAGGTCCCCGTAGGCGGCCTCGATGAGCGAGGTCTTCCCGGTTCCGGGCGGCCCGTACAGCAGCACCGGCACCTCGGCCGCGCGCATCGTTTGCAACACATCGACATCGGCGCGCCCAGCCAGCTTCCGCACGTGGTAGTCCTGCCCGTTCGGCCGGGCCACCGTGTTGCCGGTGCGCGCCGGTGCCGCCGGGGCGGCAGGAGTGGCCGGGGCGGCGGGAGTGTTGTTCTTCTTGGGGCGGCGGCGGGCCGGTTTCGCCGCCTTACTGGCGGCCGGGGCTGCCGGGATGGCAGGCGCGGCCGGTGCCGGGGCGGCAGCGGTCGGGGCGGCGGTGGCCGTGGTGGCGGTGGCGCGGTAGCGGCGCGGGGCCGCCGAGGTGCGTTCGGCGTGCCCGGCGGCGGTCAGCGATTCCAGCGCGTTGCCGACCGCGCCGGACGACCGGCCGAGCCCGTTGGCAATCTCACGCGGGGACTGTTCGCGGGCCGGGTCGGCGGCCAGCGCGGCGGCAACCATGCGGCGGAGTTCGCCGTTGGGCAGGCGACCGGCGGCCGGTGCAGCGATAGTGGCGGTGGCGGTGGCGGGTGTGGTGGGCATTGCGACTCCTGCAATTCCGTTCCGAATTCGCGCCGGTTTTCGGCATACGTGCGGCGTGGCCGCCATTCGGATTTCTGCGAATTTCCCGGCGAATTCCGGGAACGTGGTCGACGCTAGCTCGACCTCGAACAGCCTCACAACCCCGAGAAAGGCTCAATTTTCCGGAATTTTTCCGGACAACAGCGAATCCGTCTAGGCAATACGGAAACGCGGCGCGCACATGCACTCGCCAGCCAGGCCACGCCTCGGCCAGTAAAGCCCGGGAAGAATGGATAGATAATGATCAATAGAAAAAGGAGAACGAGGTGATAGGAGGAGGCAGGCGACCGGGTAGTCAGACACAAGAGGACGCATCGAACCGGCCGTGAGAAACCGCCCGAGCATGTCTATACATCTTTGTGTATAGACAATCCCCGCCGATATCCGACCGGATATTTGCCCGATGACCTGCTGTTTCGCGCCGCGGGAGTGCGTCGTTCCAATCCGCGCACCGAATCATGCAGCGAATCTCACCATGGAACATCGCACGGAAATTTTTTCATCGAGCCACTCAGGCCGACAGGGACTCCATCCTTGAGAAAAGCTACGAGTGCCCGGTGCAGGAAACCCGATCCCTCCAGCAATTATCGAAGAATAGCGGAATGACACGAAAGCACGAACGATTGTTTCGTAAACGGCCGGAAAAACTGATTTCTACACTAATCGACAATCAACGCGAGCGGTAATATCCGACCGCATTCGACTCATTTTTGGGCACGGCGGAGCGTTTCGAGAAGCTGTCGGGTTTCCTGACTCGGGGACTGGCCGATTTCGGCGAGTCTCCGAGTCAGGAGGCTGTAGGTGCGGGTGAGTGCGGCGGTTTCGCCGAGGCGGGCGTGCAGGCGCAGGAGGTCGTGCCATACTGCTTCGTTGTACGGGTCGTTCTCGACGGTGGTTTCGAGCATTCCCAGGGTCGCGCGAGGGTCGTCGGTGTTGCGGGTGGCCAGCCAGCTCAAGGCATTCAGCGAGGTGCGTCGCGCCGATTCACGAATGGATTGGACCCAGGTGTCGGTGAGGTCGCTGGCCAGCTCGCTCGTCACCAGGGCCGCGATGCGGCGGGCGGCGTCGGTCTGCTCGGCGTCGCTGCGGGCGTGGCGGCGTTGCGCTACCGCCGTGTTGAAGTCCCAGTAGTCGACGCCGAGGTGGCCCGAGAGCCGGACCTGGGTGCGATCTTCGGCGAGTACGTCGGTGATCTGCCCGCCGGTGGCGGTGCTGAGCGCGGCGCGTAGGCGGCTCAACGTGTTCGCCAGCGCGCTGCCGCCCCGATGTCCGGGCCGCTGGCCCCACAACAGCTCGATGAGCTGCTGTCGTGGCAGCCCTTCGGGATGCAGGGCGAGCACGGCCACGAGTTCGCGAGCACGCGGCTGCAGCTGTGTGGTGATCTCCACGCTTTCCCCGGAGCCGGGGTCGTGCCAGAAGATCCGGGTGGGCCCGAATACCCGCACCGTCAGCGCGGGCGCGCCGCCTACCGGTGTCGGCACCGGCGCAGTATCGGTGGAGGCGGTCTCGGGGTGTGAGCTCGGCTCAGGCGCCGCGGTGAGGTCGCCCTCCGCGAGCTGGCCGGCGTCCTCGGCCTCGACAGCGAGCACAGGCTCAGAAGGCGGTGCGGCGATGGTCTCACCGGCGTCCACCACCACAGGCGCACGCAGGCGAGGACGCGGGGTGGGCACGGTGGCGGGGTCGATGCTGTAGATCCTCGGCCCGTCCTCGCCGCGGCGTCTGCGGCGGTCCTGGCGGGCCGCAGGGGCCGCGTGAGGTGGGTCGAACTGGCCGGAGTGTTCGTAGCGGCGCAGCTGGATCTCCACGTCGATGATGGTGCCGCGAGCGGGCGGGATCAGGTGCTGGCGTGTGCGGCGGCCAGTCAGCAGGGCACGGGCACCGGCGCGGGAGGCGGGCAACTCTCCCACGACCGGGAACCCGATCGCGTCGATGTAGGCGCGGCTGCCGCCGATGACCACGATGCCCCGGGGGCGTCGACGCCGGGTGAGATCCAGGAGCCGCTCGGCGGCGGGCTCGGGATCGATGTGCTCGGCGCGCACCACGAACAGGGCGGCGTCGGCGGCGGCGATGACCGGATGCGCGGGCGAGCCCGGTTCGGGGACACCGCAATCGGCGAACACGGTCGCGCCGAGCCCGCGCAAGCCCCGGTTCGGATCGGTCAGCAGCGCAGCGGCCGGGACAGGATGGGCGGGGTCGTATTCGGGAGGCGCGGCCAGGAACGCCTCCCCGCCGGGCAGATGCTGCACGTGCTGGGCCAGCAGCTCAGGGGTGATGGGATGGCCGACGGCGCTTCGGCGGGCGAGGCTTGCCAGGCCGAGATGCGGGTCCGCGCCGACCATTTCGGCGAGCTGGCCGCCTGCGGGGTCGGCTTCCACGATGAGCGCGGTTTCGGGGCCGGGCCAGGTGTGGGCGAGCGCGACGGTGGTCGTGGTTGTCCCGGCGCGCGAGCTCAGTCCGGCGACGGCGATCAGGTACGGCGCCTGCGGCCTCATCGATGGGTTCCTATCCCTGCTTCTGGACGTTGGAGATCACCAACGCGCCCCCGGTTTCGGCGGGGCGGGTGTTGATCAGCTGGAGGTAGTCGATCCGTGTACGGTCCGGGCGAATCTCGGCGATATGGACGTTCGCGGTCGTCGGGGAGATCGGGGTGATCGCCACGCAGTGCCGGGTGCCGGGCGGGATGGTGGCGATGCCCGCGGCGAGGCTGTCGAAGACGATCCCGGTCTCGAGGGCGAGCAGCGGCATCGCTTTGGCCGCATCACGGTCGATGTAGTACGCGGCTTCGAAGGAGGCGATCACCCCCGTGAGGGTTGTGGGGTCACCGGCGCGGTCGGTGACCACCTCACCCGAGAGCCCGGTGCACGGGCCCTGCGCTGTGGTGGTCGGGCTGGGCGGGGCGGCGGTGGCCTGTAGCTGCTGGCCGGTGTCGGCGGTGTCGTCGGTCGAGACCACCAGGACACCGGCCAGGACGGCGACAGTGGCCGCCAGGGCGGCCCAGGCACTGCGCGGAAGCCGTTCGGCGATGTCGACCCGCCATCGGGGTACCCGGCCGCTGTCGGGGGTGGCAGGAGTGGCGCGTATCCGGCTGAGCCAGAACTCCTCAGGAGGGGGCGACTCGTCGGGCTTGTCGACGTCATGGCCGGAGCTGGTATCGGCGACGATCCGCAGGTCCGGAAGAGCCTGAGGTAGGTCGACCCAGGCTTCGTCCTCGTCATCATCTGGGGTGTGGGGGTACCTCGCCATTCATCTCGCCTCGCCTCGGATCGGGTTGTCTCCGGGCTACCCGCACCCCGCGAGGAAGAAAATGGGGGTCGCGGGGTGCGGGCAGGGTTCCCGGAGGGTCAGGGGTGGATCACGTGCTCGGCTCACTTCTGGCCTCGGCCGGTGCCGAGATCGGCTGAGACACGGGGCCGTTGGCGATGTCCTCGGTGAGCCGGGCCAGGACGTCGGAGATCGCGCAGTGTGCGGTGCTGCGGTGGTCGCCGTCGTACTCGCGCCAGTCGACACGGGTGCCGCGCTGCCGGTAGGCAATCAAAGCCTTTCGTCCAGCGCGGACGGGCACGATCAGATCGAGTTCCCCGTGGTAGAGATGCAGGGGTACATCGGATTTCACGTGTGCGAGGGTCTCCAGGGCGAGGACTCGACGCCACCAGTGGTCGTTCCACGGGTCGGGTTCGCGGCACCAGTGCGCGAGAGGTTGCGGGAAGCGTTCCAGTAGTTCGACGACGGTGAGGTGGCGGGCCTCGGCGGCAGCGACGAGACCGTCCTCGTTGAGCACGTGCCGCAGGGGCAGTTGGTCGTAGGCGCGAGCCAGGCCGATCAGCCCGGCGAACGCGAGCCCCGCGAGACCGGTGCGGGTGCCCCGGCTGACCAGCGGGGCCAGGACCGCGAGGTCGGAGGCGACTGCTCCGGCCGCGACGCCGCGCAGGTCGATCTCGGGGGCGTACCAGGGCTGCAGCTCCCCCGCGACCGCCGCGACACGGCCACCGTCGGCGTATCCCCAGGCCACCACTGGCGCGACCGCGACCCCGAGGTCCGCGCCCCGATAGACCGCTCGCGCGAGGTCCAGCACGCTGCGGGCTCCGGCGCGTGCGGCGAGGAAGGTGTGCGGGCCGCCTCCGGTGATGCCCAGGCCCTCCCCGTCCGGGATCGCCACCACCCAGCCTCGCGCGAGGGCGGCCTCGATACCGGTGGTGTCGGGTTCGGCACCGATCGCCAGCAGTTGCGACGGCGCGCAGACACCGCCCAGGCCGCGAAACTCCGGGCAGTACACCAGGATCGCGGTCGTGCCCGGGGTTGCGATGGTCTCGGGGATCAGCACGATTCCCGAGGCCGCGATGGTTTCGGAGCGGGCGTTGGCCGTGGCGTAGATGACCTGCCACGCCCCCCGCGCCTCGCTCAGCTGCGCGACGAACACCGGCCGTGTGCGCACGAGGTCTCCGGGGCGGTAGCCGTCGAGGGTCGTGACGTTGTAGAAGTCGTTGGTGCTGGTGGTCATTGGTGGCTCCCGGCGAGGTCGTGGGCGAGTGCGGTCATCCACGCGATGCCGCTGGCGAGTTGTCCGGCGGCGGCGTAGCCGGTGTGGCTGCCGTGGATGTCGGCGTAGCGAAGCCACACGCCCGGATTCGTCAGATCGGCGTTGTCGCCGACCAGCTGGCCCCACGCAGCCGACAACTGCCCGGCCAGCTTCGGCAACTGCCCGACCGGGTCGGAGGCCACCACCCCAGTGATCTGCCCCCACCGCGCCATTGCGGCAGCCGTCTCATCCGCACCCGGTCGTGGAGTGCGGGGGTCGGAGGCGTCGGTGAGCCGGTCGGCCAAACTCGCCGCGGGCACGTAATCGACGATCCCGGGCTCGATTCGGAAGTCGCTGTTCACCACGGTGGTCCAGGCGTCACCGAGCACACCCGACAGCAGCGCCTGGAGCGAGCCGAGCGCCGCTACCGGATCACGCAGATCCGCCTGGGCAGCGACCTGCGCGGCCACCCGCAACAGAGCGGCGCGATCAGGTGCCGCACAGCTGAGGTCGCCTTCGACGCAGACGTCGGTCACCCGGCCGGTCAACGCCCCGTACTCGACACCCGAACTGGTGGCGATCCCGCCACCGGCTGCCGGGGCGGTGGTGATCGCCACCCCCGACACCGCCGCCCCGGACGTGCCCGGGGCCGGGTCGGGAGTGAGTTGGCCGGGGCGGCCTGGGATCACCGGTGAGCCCGGGGCGCGGTCGGGATCGGAGTACAGCGCGATACCCGCCACCCGCTCGGGCGGGACGGGTCCCTCGCCCGCGCCGACAGCACGGGCGAATTCCGAGACCACCTGTGCGCCTTGGGAGAACCCGACCACCGCGAGCGCCGTGGCCGGGCAGTCGGCGGCGATCCTCGCCGCGGTCGCGGTCAGCGCGGCCAGGCCCTCGCCGACCGAGGCCGCGTACGGGGCCGTGCCGCCACCGGTGCCTACCGCGCCCCCGAACGCGGCCGAGTACGGAATGTAGGTGCGCTGCACCAAATCCGGGACAGCGGCCACCACCGGGCCGAGCAACGCGCCCAGCATCCCGGTGTCGGCGGTCTCGGAGGCCCCCAGCGAGGACTCGCCGGTGCCCTGCACCCCGAGGACCCACAGCACGGGGCAGCCCGGCCCGCCGATCGCGGGTGGTTGCGCCGTCCCGGAACCAGGCGTGCACAGCGCGCTCGTGCAGGCCGCCAGGACGGTGGCGGTGAGGAGACGGAGACTGGTCACGGCTGGCCAACCCCCACTCCGGCACCGAATCCCGCGCCCACCGTGCCACCGGCCAGCGCGCCGACCACGGCGGCGGGAAGCCCGGCCACGATCGCGCCCGCGACAGCGCCCGCTGCCGCGCCCAGCGCGGTACCGGCCACACCGGAGGTGATCGTGCCGATGACCGGCACGGTCACCACGGTGCCCAGTGCGGCACCGGCGATACCGCCGATCGTGCCACCGGCCAGCCCGCCCGCGACCGCACCCGCTGCCGCCGCCGGTGCACCCGCCAGCGCGCCGCCGATCGCGCCACCGGCCCCGGCTCCGGCGATCGTGGCACCGGCCACCCGGTCCGAACGCCCGGCCGGGATCCCGACCGAGTCCAGGAACGTCGCCGCCTGGGCCTCGGCGTTCGCGGCGACGTCGTTGATGGTGTCGCGGACCTCCGGGGGCACCCAGTCCGGCGAGGGTGTCTGCCATTGGCCGATCCGGATCGTGTCCGGCGGCGGCTCGATCGGCGCGACCGGAGGCACCGGTTCCGGTGAGTGCAATTCGATCACTTGGATCGGGGGCGCGGGAGCGGGTGGAGGCGCCGGGCGCGCGGCCGGACCGTTGCGGATCTCAGGGGGCTGCTGCAGGTACACAGGAGGCTCGGGCGGCGGTATATCCGGTGGCGGGGGCGGGACGGGGGCGGCGGTCCCGGGCTGGACCGGGGCGGTGACGCCGGGCTGGTCGGCGATCGGATCCAGCGTCACCGCACTGGCTTCCAGCGCGGCCAGCATCATCACCACCGGCACAGCGCCGACAGCCAACACACGGCCACCCCACAGCAGCCGACGCCCGTATGCGAGGGATGCATTCCCGTTTTCGGGCACGACAAATAACCCTTTCGATCGAATGAGAAAGGAGAGGAAAAGGATCAGTAAATGCGCGTGACAACGCGCGAGAAAGGCCGGGCGCCCCGGCTGCCCGACCGCAGCCGGGAGACCCGTTGCCGTATTCCCCGTATCAGGGGATCGGTACGGCCGATCAGATGAACGGCAGGACCAGGTTCAATACCTGCGAGGCGGCTGAGAGCACATTCGAGACCAGTGATGCGCCTGCGTCGAGCAGCGACAGGATGGTGTATGGGTCCACAATTATTCCTTTACCGAAGGAGGTGCAGTTGCACCACCATCACAGCCCCGAAAACCGCTGCCGCGCCACCCCTTCGAGGGGTAAGGATTCTGCTAGCAAAACCATTACCCCTCCGGCTGCACATGGTGACCTGCACCGACGGGTGAAAGGGGTAACGCGAGTGTCAGTAGGGAAACTTCCCGAACGCGTGTCCCCCTCGGCGGGCGAGCGCAGCGAATAGTCCGCGACCGCCACACGGAAGCCTTCGGCTAATCATCAGCTAGCTCACGGAGAATAATATTTGCCGAGATGATCTTCCTCTGGTAGGAACGAATCAACTCGGGGGAGTGAACCTTTCAACGTACCCCAAGCGGAAGGGAGTACGGAAGACCGTAGTAGGAGTGGCTTTACATGACCCGGACGACGAACCCGCACCATCCACGACGACGCCGCCAGCAGGACCGCACCAGTTCGTCGTGTGCGGAGATACCCGACCTCGGTTGCTGGGCACGCCGGATCCGCGAGCGCCGCAAGCTCCCGCGCCCGCGCGCCGCCGACCGCCTCCACATCAGCAAGGAGATGCTCAAGAAGATCGAGAACAGCGATGCCCCGTGCTCGCCAGTGGTTTTGAATCACCTCGTCACCGCCTACGACCTCGATCGCGCGCAGGAACGCTACATCCGTGACCTCGCCCGGCCCGCGGTCGCTCTGCCGCCGATCGAGGAACTACGCACCCGCACCGACACTCCCGAGAACCGGGCGACACTGACCTACCTCGACCGCCGCGAGATCGCCGCCGCCTACATCGATCCGCTGTGGAATGTGGTCCTCGCCAACGAACGGTTCACTGCAGGCCTGCCCGGCATCCAACAGTTCCGCGACAACATCGCCTTGTGGTTCTTTCACCCCGGCACCACCACGCCCACCGCCGAACCCATCGTCGTGCACTGGGACAGCGCCGCCGCCTACCTGGTCGCGACCCTGCGCGGCGCCCTCGGACGCCACCGCGAAACCCCGCACGCCCTCACCCTCTTCCACGACCTGCGCGGTGCGGCCACCTTCCGCGAGGCGTGGGACACCAGCGACGCCGTTGCTTACGGCCGCCGCCCCGAGGAACCCGTCCACCTGCGCGACCCCACCACCGGCGAGCCGTACACCGTACACATCCACCTCGGCTACGCCTCGAGCTCCCACGACGTCCGATTCTGCATGTGCTACCGCGAGCCCTACCCCCGGACCAGGTCTGACCGACAGTGTTAGCCGACACGAAAATGCCGATGAACCGCAGCTCACCGTGCCAACGAATGCGACCGGCATCGCCGTGCCGACAAACGCGCCGGTTGCCGCCGATGAGCGCCGTACGGGCACAAGGCCCGCACGGTCCTGGCCTCGCGGTCCGGTCACGTGCGCACAGCCGGAGGCATCGAGAACGCCGACGCAACCGGCATCGCCACTGCCAACGCCCGGCTGGCCAGATCGGCAGGCTGAGCGCCTTTTAGTAGGAATCCTGAGTGCCATACAACAGACCCAGGAACCCGACCCTCGCCCCACACGGCATGCCCCGAATCCCCTCACCACCGAACAGGAGTACCGAATGACAAGCAATCCCCCCAACCGCCACCACGACGCCGAGCAGACGCCTCGTCGTTCGCACGCCGGGGAAATCGCGCACGCGCTACCCCCGCACAGACGGGAAAGATGAAATGCGCAAAGCCCCGGCACTCGACGGGATGCCCGACTTCCACGACTCGCTCGAATGGCTGCGCCACCACCATCACCTCTCCCGCGAGTCCGCCGCCCAACAAGCCGGCTTCAGCAGCTCCTACCTCCACCAGCTCGTCCGGGATCGGACCTACCCCGGCCCTCGTATCTTCACCAAACTGGCCGACGCCTTCGACCTCGACCCCTCACAGCGACGACACCTGCACGAACTGTGGCACCCCTCCCTCGACCTGCCACCCGCCGAGGAACTACGTCAGCACCTCATGCTCCTGGGCATCCAAGCCCACCTCGACCACCTCGATACCCGCCAGGTCCTCGCCGTCTACCTCGACCCCCTCCGAACCGTGCTGCACGGCAACCGAATCTTCCACCGCATGGTGCCCAGCCTCGCCGAGGCCGGCAACAACTACTTCCAGTGGATGTTCTCCCCCGCCGCCCGCGACCACATCGACAACTGGGACAACGAGGCCCGCTACACCGTCACCATCCTGCGCGGAACGCTCGGTCGATACCGCGACCTCCCCCGCGCACGATCCCTGTTCCGGAAACTGCGGACCACCCCCGAATTCCCCCGCGTCTGGGAATCCACACCCATGCAAGTCACCTACGACCGCCCCCGCCCGACACCGATCCACATTCGTACACCCGGCACCGACCAGCCCCTCTCACTCAGCCTCGAGATCAGCGACTACCCCGACTGCCCCGATGTCCTCCTCGCCTACGGCCTCTACGACACATCGGCCATCGCCCGCTAAGGCGGCCCCGTGCGACGGTGGGTGTCCACGACGCTCGCCGCCTGCTGCGATCGATCAAATGGTCAGTCAAACAGTCGCCCGAGCAGGGCGCCCTGGCCGGATTGCAAATACCTCCTCTACGCGCTCAGGCAGGACGATCTCGCACGCCACGAGCAGGATGCAGCCGAATTGTCTTGGTGCATGGAGTCGTTCAACGAGCTGGTGGCTGCGGTACAGGCCGGACGGTTGCAGCTGCCGACGAAACAAAGCAGCGGCAGCCACTTCCGGCGCGCGAGCCCGAAAGTTCGGGCTCCGAATGACCTCGGTGTAGGTCCTGCCCCCTTTGAGCAAACTCGGACCGACTACTGTGGTCGATCGTTTGAGGTACGGGTCGATGTCTCCAGTTCGCGCTCATCGCTACGAACGACCGCGCCGTCTACCAGTTGAAGAATCGCGAACGATCCAAAAGAGGCCGCCTCCAGGCGCTTCAGTTGAGCGCCGAGCTTGCCGCTACGCCGGACAACTTCAACCGTGCGGCTATCGTGCCGCAACTCGCGCGCTGCCGAGAGTGCCTCCGCAACGGGGACGTCGGGTTCGACGAGGATCGCGAGGGCGTCGTGGCGAGCCTGGTGGCCGAGTAGGTTCACAATGCGTTCGAATCCGATGGAGAAGCCGCAGGCGGGTACGTCTTTACCGAGGGATCGGCCGATCAGCTGGTCATAGCGTCCGCCACCAGCGACCGAGCTGGACGACTCGGGGTGGGCGATCTCGTAGATCTGGCCAGTGTAGTAGCCCATGCCACGCACCAGGGTGGGGTCGAATTGCCAAGCGAGCGAACGTTCTTCCGCGAGGAGGTCCAGGCTGGCGGTGGTGGCAGCGAGGTCGTCGAGGGACTGCTGGGGCACGCTTGGCAGCGCGTCGGCCAACACGTCAAGGAGTTTGCCTGTCGGGGTGTCCTGGAGCGCGGCGATCTTGTCCAGTGCTGCGGCCACGGCCTCTCCGGGCATCTCTGACTTGGCGAGTTCGGCGCGGACGCCGTCCCAGCTGATCTTGTCGAGCTTATCCAAGGCGATGAAGAACTTGTCCCAGCAGGCTTCGGGCAGGCCGGAGTCTGCGGCGACAGCGGTGAGGAACCGGCGGTCGGACAGCCGCACGGTCACGTTGTCGAGGCCAACGGCGGCCAGGGCGCTGGTGGTGGCTTCGATCAACTCGGCTTCGGCCAGCACGCCGGGTTCGCCGATCATGTCGATGTCGCATTGGTAGAACTGGCGGTAGCGGCCCTTCTGGGGCCGTTCGGCACGCCAGACGGGGCCGACTTGCAGGGCGCGGAACGGGGTGGGCAATTGAGCGTGATTGTTGCCGTAGAACCGGGTCAGCGGCACTGTGAGGTCGAACCGCAGCCCGAGGTCGACCAGATCGGCGACGATGCTGCGAGGTTCGACTTCGGGGGGCAGGCCGCGACGCAGGACCTGGTAGATCAGCTTCTCGTTCTCGCCGCCCTGGCCCCCCTGCAAGCGGGTGATGTCCTCCAGGGCGGGAGTCTCGATGCGCTGATAGCCGTAGCTGCGGTAAATCTCTGTGATGGTCGACAGCACATGGTCCCGCGTGGCGACCTCTGCGGGGAGCAGATCGCGCATTCCGCGGGCAGGACTGTTGTCGACTTTCACAGGGCATCCTTCGCTGCGTTGGTGGGAGTAGCCCGGCTCACCAGAGTGGGGCCGGTGGCAGGTACATGGACATGCAGGTACTTGGACATGTTAGTCAGGCTGGGATCATGTCCGGTCGGCGACGTGTTCGGCGGCGGCATCGTGCTCAGGCAGCTGTTGGCCTGTGACTGCGAGGTTGGCGCGGGGAATCGCGTGCGGAACGGTCCGCCAGCGGTGACTAGAGGGTCTCGTAGGCATGGAGGCTTTGTTGTGCCTGGCAGAAGTCGGCTCGGGCTTGGTCAGTATCCGACCAGTCGTCGCCGTAGATCAGCTCCAGTTGATCGGGGATCGCGCCGTAGACGTCGCCGGGGCGGCTGCGCGCCCCGAAATCGCCCAGTAGCCGGCGGCGGCGCGGCGTTTGGCGATCGAGGATATCGACGTCGGGAGTTATCCAATAGTCGACGGGTCGGCAGAATAGTTGGCCGTAGCGCAGGACCACGCTAATGCGGGTGGTGTCGCTGGTGTTGGCTGCGACGCCATGACCGAGTGAGAGCGGGAACAACACCACGTCACCGGCATGCGCAAGGATCTGTCTGGGCTCGGCAACCTGTTCGAACGCGATCTTGCCCGGAAAGTTCGCCTGGTGGGAGCCAGGAGCGACGGTGAAGTTCCCAGCATCGGGCCTGGTGAGTTCGGTGAGGAAGAACTGGGCTTTGATCTGCACTTCCTTGACGCTGGGTGCGGCGTGGATGAGCGACGGGCCTTGGTCGGTATGGAAGGCCACGAGAGGCTCGGGTGCGGGGTATCGGAAGAAGATCTCCGAGCCGAGCACCTGCACGTACGGGCCGATGAGCCCGAGAATCCGGCCGAACACCCCAGGGTGATCGAGCAGCAGATCCAGTTCTGGGCACCAGCGCAGCGCATTCGCGATGCTCAGGTCTCGATTGTTGCCAGCGTCGAAGACATCGGCAAAATCGACGGCAGCGTCGCTGCTGTGCAGGTCGAGCAGCGCAGCGTGAAGCGTTTGTACTTCGGCAGGCGCGAGCGCGCCGCGGATGTGCAGATAGCCCTGTTCGGCCCATTGCTCGCGTTCGTCGTCGGTCATCAGCCGTTGTGTCATCGCTCGATGCCTCCATACAGCGTGGTGATCGAGAAGCGGGATCCGTGTTGGACCGGCCGGACAGCATGCGCTCGTGTGGGTGCTAGCGGGAGAAGCAACGCGGAGTTGAATCGCGGTCGCAACTGCCGTGTTTCGGGTCGCAGGGTCCATTTCTTCAGGGGAAAGAACCAGTCCGAATCGTCGTATTCGACGACGTCTTCGACCAGACCGACGACGGTTTCCCCGCCGTCACCTGAAGTCCAGTCCGCCGTGAGATTGCACACGACCGAGAGCCGATACTCGGGTGCTGGACAATCATCGTGCGGGTCGACGTAGTCACCGACATCCATACGGTAGGGCGTCGTGGGCCGCAGCACCTCGAGAGGTTGCCCGAGCCATCGGCTCAGCTGGTCCAGCCACCACGGGCTGACGAACATGTCGAGGGCGTCGAGCGCAGTGATATCGGGCGCAGCGGCCGTTGCGATGGGACTGTCCGGCATGTCGCCCAGACGCCTTGCGCGGCTTACACGTTTCGTGTCGCCGATTTCGTCGCGCTCGTAGTGGATTCCACGACCCAGATGGTCGGCAAGGGAGCTGGCGTAGTCGGGGTCGAGCACGTCATCCATGCGGATGGCGACAAGTTCATCGGCGATGACCACCGTGTCCTCGATGAAGCAGCGGCCTGCAGCGACCGGACGCGTCTCCAGTTCGAATTGCGGAATTCGCATTGTCTTTCTCCTCCGTTCAGCAGGCGCCGTTGAGCCGACCGAGGGCCTTCCCCCGTGGCCGGATCCAACGTGAGGTGGATCGCTCCGCGTGGTCATAGGCGGCGGTCACGAGCACGCTGATCTGCTCGACGTCACTCAGCCGGGAACCCATCGGCGGCTCACCTACTGCAATCCGGTGTAGGTCAGTGACCGGGCGCAGCATGGGCTCGGGCGCGATGACGGTGGGTGCTGGAGCGTCGAAAGTGCAGCCGCTCTCGTTCAGGAGGGCGGCTCCTTGGTCCGCTTCGAGGGCGATCTGCCAGTCTCCGCAGCCAGGCCCCTCCTCCGCGTCGGCGAGCACCAGGCGCACCTCGACGGCGCCAGCACGGAAACAGAGGTCCGCTTCGACGTCCGCGCCGCGTTCGTTGCGGCCGAAAACCGCCGTGATCGTGTTGGGCGAGGGGGCCGGAACGTCGGCGGGCAGGAACATGGCAATGACATCCAGTGCGTGGCTGCCGTTGTCGATCAGTACACCGTGCCGGGGGCCGGCGGATGCCCTGTAGGTGGGTGCTGTGTGGGCATACCTCGTTGCGTACGGTCCTGTCCAGCGAGCCTCGATTCGGCGCAGTGACCCGATAACTCCCTGCGCGACCAGCTCGGCGCTCTCGCGGATGTGCGGCTGATAGCGTCGGTTGAATGGGGCGACCCAGTACGGGCGTGCGCCGGACAGACGCCGCAGCCGGGAAAGTTCGCTGGAGGTCGCGGCGACAGGCTTCTCGACCAGGCATGGCAGTGTGGCGGGAAGCCCCTCGAGTACATCGAACACCGCGCGCGGCGGCACCGCCACCACGACGGCATCGAGCACGCCAGCGTGCACCATCGAATCGACATCGTGATACGCGGTGCTGCCGAAGTCCTCGGCTATTGCGGTCGCCGAGTTGTGGCGAGCGGCGGCTACGCCAGCGAGGTTCATGGCTGGGTCGGTCACGATGTCGAGGGCATGCGAGCGCGCCGCGAGTCCGGCACCGACGAGTCCGATTTTGAGGCTCATGCTGGTCTCCCGACGAGCGGAAGGTGTTTCTGCACCTGCTCAGCCGCGTGGTCCCATTGGCTGCGGATCGGTTCCAGGCGTCGCAGATTGGCGATATCGCGGAAGTCTGGAGAGCAGAACTCGTCGTAGCAGCGGCTGACCCAATCGCGAATATCCCTGGCGGACATGGCGTCGTTGTGGCAGACGGGCATATCGAGCCAACTGGTTGTTTCGTACCAGTACTTGTCGGGAATCGTGATGCCGTACCGCCGCGGGTTGGCGTACACGTCCGTGCCAGGGCGAGGCTCCATGACGTTGAACGTGGCGACCGTGGGATTTACGAGCCGAATGAAATCCATGGTGGCCGCCAGCGTTTCCGGGGTGTCCCCTGGCGCGCCGACAATGAATGACGCGTGCAGCTCCAGCCCCGCCGCCATAATCCGCGCAGCCGTCTTGTACAGCCGCGCGGGCGAGGTGCCCTTTTTCACCAGTCGCAGCGTCTGTTCCTGAACGGACTCGAATCCGACGAACACCCGATATGCGCCCGCCTCGATCATCGCGTCGAGCACTTGCGGGCGCGCGTCCTGTGCCCGCATGTTGCTGGTCCACGGGATCGTCAGGCCACGCCGCGTGATCTCCTCGCAGATCGCAACTGCTCGGCGTGGGTCGCCGGAGAAGGTGTCGTCACCGAAGAAGATCGAGGAGAACCCGAGCTCGGCGACGGTTTCCATCTCGTCCGCGACGTGCGTCGGGCTGTTCCACCGGGCCGTACGACCAGCAATCGTCGTCGAGCAGAAGGTGCAGCGGCTTGGGCATCCTCGGGCGGTCATGACGACCGTCTCGTAGTCGTAGTCGAGGTAGTTGCGCATGTCGAAGATGCTGCGGTCGGGTCGTCCGTATCGGTCGAGATCCATCTCTGGAGACGAGGGCGCCGTCGTCCGGACGCCGGGTCCGTCCCGGAAAACCAGACCCGGCACCTTCGCCAGCGCCGAGGTACCCCCGCCGGAATCTAGAGCGTCAGCGAGGTCGACGATGCTGTCCTCGGCGTCGAACAGCAGCACGAAGTCGACACAGTCGTGGCGGGTGAGGCACTCGGTGCCGATGAACGAGACATGCGGGCCACCGAACACAATCGGGGTCGTCGGACGCCAACTGCGGACCGCTCGCGCGATCTCGAGCGCGTGGTAATAACTCTGGGCAACGGAGGTGACGCCGACCAAGTCCGGGTGGACGTCGTCGAGCCTCGCAACCAGCGCATCGACATTGTTGCCCTCGAACGGCAGGTCCACATGCACAACTTCATGTCCAGCCCGGCGCAGCGAGCGCGCCATGTAGGCGTAGCCCAGAGGTGGATGCAACAGCAACGTATGCGGGTCGTGCGTGTAGTGCGGATTGACGAACAGAATCCTCATCATTCGGCTCCTACACGCAGCCGAGGCAGGCCCACGAAAACCCCCGGAGCCCTTTGCGGAGCAGTCGCAGGGATAGTCTGCTGCGCGGTGTCGAGTCCGTGAGGGTCGAAGTCCACGAATCGCTGCGCACCGCAACGCTCGTCGTACTTGCCGTTGTAGTGGAACGCCTTGCAGCCGCCCATGCACGGCCCGAGCGCCGAGCAGGAGCCGCATGGTCCGGCCGGCGGTTCCCGGCGGTCGGAGTAGCGGTCGACCAGCCTTTGCCAGATGTCGGCGAACGGCTCGTCGCGAACGTTGCCGATGGCTTCTTCGATGAAGTTGCAGCCGGACACGTTGCCCACGGGGTCGATCGACACCATGCTGGTCCCCACATTGCACAGATTCGATCCGATGAACAACTCGCGGGCCGGCTGGTCGGTCAGCCGGTCGTCGATCAGCGTCAGCATGAAAGGGTCGTGGGTGTAGATGTCCAGCACGCCTTGGTGATCGAGGATCAACTGATACAACCGCTTGCACACTTGCTGGTAACGGGGCCACAGGGTGCGATCGAAGACGCTGTGCAGGTTGTAGCGGTTCTGCATGAAGCTGATCGCGTCGACTCCGATGTCTAGGGCGAAGTCGACGATGCGGTCGACATGCTCGTAGTTGTGGGAGTCGATGGTGGTCGAAAACCCCACCGTTGCCATGCCTTCCTGCTTGAGCATCCGCAGAGCCCGGACGGCGACGTCGAATGCACCGGCCTTGCCGCGGACCCGATCGTGCACGGCGGGGTCGGTGCTGTCGATCGACACCATCGCGCGACTGATCCCTGCTCGGATGAGCTTCTGCGCGTCCTCGGGCTGGCGGACGTAGAAGCCGTTGAGCATCAGAGTCTGGTAGAAATCCAGGTCCCGGAAGACCGCTGCCGCCTCGTGGAAATCCCGACGGATCATGTTTTCGCCGTGTGAGTACACCAGGCTTGCCGCGCCCTCGCTGTGCAGTTGCTGTGCTAACCGGTCGATCTCGGCGAGCGTGAACTCATCCCGGTTGCGCCGGTACAGGGCGTAGCAGTGACTGCATTTCAGATTGCATCGATAGGTCAGACCCAGCTGGACAAGGATCGGCAGCGGATGCTCGGGAAGCTGGAAGTCGTCGGGCCTGACGAGCACGGCCTCATGCTGCATCGTCGCCCCGCTTCAGCAGCCCGGCATCGGTGAAGTCGTCAATGAAAGCGGTAACGTCGGCGGCGATCTCTTCGGGCGCCGCGTCGAATTCGAGGGTTAGAGCGTCGACGATTTCGCCGAATCCCTGGGGGCCTTCCGCCAGCAGACCGACGACGGCCGACGCCGATTCGTTCAGCTCGTACATCACGCCCTTGGCTCTGTCGAACAGCATTGTCAGGCCGGCGCTTGTCTTTCGCGCCACGGCGTGGGTGTGAAGAGAGATCTTGGTGCTTTCGAGTTTTGCGGACATGGCTGCCTCGCCTTCGAGCAGGAACGGCTTGTCTTTTCTGGGTCGGTGCCCGCCTTCAACGACTCGGGCGGGCACCGACAGTCCGACCGGATCAGCAATGAGTCCGGACGTTGCGGGCGCGCCACTGCGGACGACGCCAGGGTCGCTTGACCTTGGCCATGGAGATCCTCCTTCCCCGCTGTTCAACTCGTTGTAACCGTTCGCCACAACGACTTTCAGGATGATCACTTCCGCTGTCCGGCGTTGACCGAATCGGGGCTGTCAGTGCGGACAAACATGCTTGTCCGCATGGCACCGGCCCCAGGGCTCCGATCTCGGTAGACACCTCGGAGGCCCTTGAACGAGACAAACGAGTAGCGGACACGCCGTCGCGATTGCGACAATCGACGTCGTGGGGCGGGCGCCGGATCATCTGCACGGACTATCCGCGAGCGGCGGGTTCGGAGCCGAGCTGCGACGACGACGGGAAGCCGGAGGCTATTCTCTCGCCAACCTGGGCCGACTCGTGCATGTCAGCGGCGACCTGATCGGCAAGATCGAGAAGGGGCAGCGGACGGCGAGCCATGACCTGATCCGACGGCTGGACGACATCCTCGGCGCGGCGGGGGCTCTGGTTGAGTCAGTGCACCGCCCGCAGCCTCGGGCAGAAGATGTCGTGCTCACCACCAAACACGCTGCCGCAGCGATTCCATGGGCGCGAAAGACGCGACGTCCGTTGGGCCAGATCGCCATCGAAACCCCAGCTGGCCAACGCTTCACTGGTACATCCATCCCGGCCCTCGTTCTGCCTGCCGACAGTAAAGAGGAGCGCATTCTTCTTGACGGCGGATCGCAGCGGGTTCGCGATCATGCCCGCACCCGGAGCGGGCTCCTGGTCGCCGCCGTGGAAACCAACGGGTCTTCGCGGTACTTCGGGCTCTCCGCCAGGGCCAGTCGACAACAGGAACTGGTGCTGCCGAGCGCATACGAGCTCGACGAGATAACGATGGGAATGCTGTGGGCCGTCAGCAACCTCGATGAAGGCCTGCTCGATAGCGATACCGAACTCGACGCGGCAGTTGCTGTACGTCATCTCTATGCCAGCGCCACGGCTTCGGCGATCAGCCGGGACGACACCCTTTCCCTGGTAGCTCAAATGTGGCTCGGTTCCGACTTCTGCGCCCGCCACATTCTCCGCCATGCCGACCGGCTCGGCCAGACACCGCTGTACTGGACGTCAGAACGAACCGGAGAAGAGGCAAGTGCCTGGCTGCTGTTCGCACACAAACTCGAATATCTCCAAGAGACAGCCGCGCGCCATGCAGCTGGCACTCCATCGATTCGCGCCCTCCACGTCGCGCCGGATCCGTCTAGATCGATGCTGCCGGAACGGATTCTGCTGCTCCTTGCCGCAGCGTTGATGGAATCGTTCCGCATTCGCGTCGTGGTGTGCCCGGACCCGCTATTCGATGACACGCCCGGATTTGTCTTGGACCCTGGCGCGACAGCCATACTCGCCAACTGGGTGCGGAGCGACGACGTCTGGTTGGTGGATATCACCGACAAACGAACGACCGTCCGTCAGTTCGCCGACGTCATTGGGCACGCCACGGCTCACTCGGCGATCGACGCGCCGGAACCCCTCCAGCGCCTGCACCGCCTCGCCCAGTACCTCGATATCGACTGGAACTGGGTCACCCGCAGATGCCGTGGGCTGGCCGGTACAGGCATAGCCCGCCTGGTCCGGCCGAGGAGTCGCCTATTGTCCCTGGCTGGACTCGAACGGGCCTGTGCCTTCCTGGGCATGGGGGCGGCAGCGGGCGGATAGTCTGGCTGTCGTGTCGAACCCTGAAAGCCTCAGCCGAGTCGTCGTGTTCGGACTCGGTGGAACGATCGCCATGACGCCGACCGGCTCGGGGGGAGTCGCTCCCAGCCTCACAGCCGAACAGCTCGTCGACGCCGTGCCGGGCCTGAACGATGCTGGGGTGAAACTAGATGTAGTGCAGTTCCGGCAGATCCCTGGGGCCTCGCTGAGCTTCGCCGACATCGCCGCGCTCCACGAGGCCGTCGCCGCAGAACTACCGAACGCCGCGGGCGTCGTCGTGACCCAGGGAACCGACACCATCGAGGAGACCAGCTACCTCCTCGACCTCCTTCACAATCGGCCTGAGCCCGTGGTCGTGACCGGCGCGATGCGCAACCCGAGTATGGCTGGAGCTGACGGTCCGGCCAACCTCCTCGCCGCAGTCCAGGTAGCCGCGTCCCCACAGGCGCGGAAACTGGGCTGTGTGGTCGTCTTCGCCGACGAAATCCACGCCGCACGCCGCGTCCGCAAAACCCACACCACCCGCTGCGCCGCATTCGAATCGCCGGACGGTGGGCCGCTCGGCTGGGTTTCAGAAGGCCGCGTGCACTTGGCTAACCGCCTATCTTTCCGAACTTGTCTGCCCGCACCGCCGACCGACGATGTCCGCGTAGCCCTGGTGTCCACCGCGCTCGGCGACGACGGCACCGTCCTGGACGCTGTCGCCGACCATGTCGACGGGATCGTCGTGGCCGCCGTGGGAGGCGGACATGTACCTGCCCACGTTGCTCCGCGCCTCGGCGCGATCGCCGAACGCAAACCGGTAATTCTCGCGTCCCGCACGTGCGGCGGAACGGTGCTGGCCGAGACCTACGGATTCTCAGGCTCCGAACGCGACCTGCTCGCTCGCGGCCTGATTTCCGCTGGGTTCCTCGACCCGGTCAAGGCCCGCCTGCTGCTGCACACCCTGATATGCAACCAAGCCGACCGCGACACCATCGCGTCGGCCTTCGCCGTAGCCAGCGGCCACGCCGATCCAGCCTTGTGGCCCTGGGCCGTACAGATGGCGGGTGCGGACAATGCGTAGCACCGAAGTCGCCATCGGCAGAACGTTTTTGGTCGTGTTCGATCACGGCGACGACTTCTTCCCTGCGCTGCAGGACTTCTGCCGCTCCAACAACGTCAAGCAGGGATTCATCCCGTCCTTCATCGCCGGATTCTCCGAAGTCTCCATCGTCGGCACCTGCGAGAAACTCGAAAACCCCGCAGCCCCGGTTTGGTCCAAGGTCCAGCTCGCCAATGTCGAGGCGTACGGCGGCGGCACCCTCGCCTACGATCCGGACCACGACATCATCCGACCGCACATCCACGTTGCAGTCGGCCTCAAGGAGTTCAGCGCCGCCGGCCACACCAGCCATCTCCTCGAGGCCTCAGTCCAGTTCCTGACCGAAATGATGCTTATAGAAGTGACCTCCCCCGACCTGAGACGCATCCCACGCCCGGACCTATTCGACGTTCCGCTTCTCCGGTTCAATCGGCAAGCAGACCACGAGTGAACCTCCGTTGTCCCAGCCGCCCAGGCAATTGGGCTGGCTTCAGCACCGACGAGTGTGACCTTCAGAAGATCCATTATTGATGGCCCCTGCAAGCCTCTGTCTCACGGCCGCAGAGATCCTTGAGATACCAGTCCCAGGGGACCGCGCTCATCGACGGCATAGTGACTGAAGTGGAATCCGCACCGGGACGCGACGGCCGCGGGGCTCGGTTGCACGATCGCGCAGGCGACAGCGGCGTTCGCGGCTGGCCCCCCAGCACCCAGGAACTCTTCTAGCGCTAGACTTTTGGTGTCCTCACCTGGATAGTGGTGAACAGCGTACGTGATGTAGAGGGTAGCCAGACCCACGAACAGTGCTGCGGTCACCGAGTGTCTCCTCCGGATTAGCGGAGCCAGGCAGCGTTGACTACGCGGTCGGCGCATCGAGGCGTGCGGATCAGTGGGGCATCAGGAATGGTCCCTAGCTGTTGCGGGTCGTGACGTCGGTGACGCGGGAGATCCGGTTTTCGCCGCCAAGTGCCGCTCCACCGATACCACCTTGCCGGTCAGAGCGTCGGTGACGCCCGGCCGAATATCACCCTTCAGCACGATGCTGCATCGGGGTGCGACAGCCATGACCGCGCCAATCGCCTGCTTGATCACCGCCATGACTTCGTCCCATTCCCCCTCGATCGTGGTGAAGAGGGCGTTCGTTTCGTTCGGCAGTCCGCTTGCTCGAATCACGCGGACAGCCTCGGCAACTCCTTCGCCGACGCTCTCGCCGGTCCCCATCGGCGTGACTGAGAAAGCGATGATCACGGCAGCTCCTATCGGTAAGGGCCTGAGGTCATGAGGCGTGGAGCAGATCGGCGATTTCGCGCCGAAGGTTTTGGGCGCCAGCGGAAGATGTCAGATGATCGGCGCTGGCGGCACGGTACACCAGCTTCAGGCCATCGAGGACGCGCGCCGAGCTAGTGCCGCCAGCGCTTTCGACCGCCTGGATTCCAAGCGCCAATCCTTCATCGCCATCCCCGTGGCGCAACTCCAGGGCAGCCAGCCGGATCAGGCTGAGCTGACGTGACCGGGCATGCTCATCGGACAAGTGGAGCGCTGTCCGGAGCCTGGCGGTCGCGCCTCGCACTTCGGCATTTTGGTGGTACGCGAGGTCAAACAGTCCTTGCGCCGTGTCCCCCTGAAGCAGCGACTCGGTGTAGTAGGACTTGAAGCCTTCCTGGTCGGTATCCGGATGGTCCTGCGCCTGCGCTTCGGCAAAGAACTGCTCGGCCTGGTCGACAGCCCGCATACACTCGACCGCATTACCGAGCTTGCCGAATGCTCGTGCCTGCACCGCCGCGATGTCGGCGCGGCGCAGCAGCGACAGCCGGTCGGATCGAACCGATGCCAGCCCAAGCAACGTCAGCGCGTTGTCGGCATTCCCGAGATAAATATCCTGACGGGCCAAGCATGTCAGGACTGCCGCGCGCAGCCACCACTCGTCAGCTTGCTCGGCGCAGTGCCACCCCGCGCGAAAGCTGGTGCGGGCTGCCTCGTGGTCGCCGCGGTCGTACTGTGCCCAACCGACGACCCGAAAGAACGTCCCCACCACCGTGTGCATGGCGCTGCGTACCGGCTCCGACATATCCGCCCGTAGGTAGTCCACTGCCACCCGGAGCTGCGCGACCATGCCGTCCCCGATGTGCATGCCAGCGTCGTCCGCGGCACGGAACAAGGAGGCCCAGTCACGGACGCGGTTGACGTGATCCATACCCACGCGTGCGGGTGCGTGGTCGATTGAGCGGGTGGCCATCGCGACCACATCGTCGGTTACAGCCGTGGCAGATACGGCTACCAGACCGCGAAGAAACTCAGCGCGACGCACATCATCCACCTGATGTTCTGGGGGCCATGCCTCCCCATCATAGGGTGCGCGAACGGCAGGTCCGGCGAACGAACGGCGACTACGATTGTGCCGCTCACGCCACACCGCCTCCCCCTCAGCCACGATCTGCTCGAAGCGGTCGCGGTCCTCGGGTGTCGCCCGCTGCTGGTAGGTCGTATCCAGGATGGCTTGGGTACCAGATCGCGGCGTGACTGCGCTCAGCCCGCTGCGCCAGTTCGTGATCGTGGTGGTCTCGACACCTAGCAGTGCGGCGAACTCACGGATCGACTTGCGCATGGCTTCTTGGAGTGCGGCGGCTTCGAAGCCGGTCCACTGTCGCGCTCGTACCATCGCCTTTGCCTATGTTTTTGAGCCTGACCTGGGCAAATACCTACGCAATGCCCACACTACCCCATCACCGCGCGGTGACGGCCGAAACCGCATGTGCGCCAGGGTCAAAAGCGGTACCCGGTACCGGGCCGACGCCGCAAACCCCTCACGCGGCGCACCGGCGGCCAGGGTGGCGGGCCGGTGGCGAAAGCCCCCGGTGCCGGGTACCACCCGAACTTTTGCCGCCTTGGACCCGGAAAGAAGCACTGCGCGATGCCCACCAGTTCCCTCGCTATCTATCAACTGATCGCCATGACCGGACAGGCGGCGCATCAAGCGCCCCTAGTGCCGTTCACGATCTCGCAGGCGCACACCGTAATGCGCTACCGCGTTGCCTGCCGGGCGAGGTGCTGCCCGCACAAGGCCGCCGCCCTCGACACGCTCGTTCAAGCCGGCCGGGTGGTGCCATCCGAGACGAAGCCGCGGTGAGCCACGATGACCACACTGCCCAGTAGCGGCTCCCCGGACGACCACCTGCCCGATATCAGCGGCAGCGATCCGGCCGGAGTGACGCCGGAATGGGCGCCGGTCGAGCCGCTGCCGTCGAGCGAGATGCTGCTGGCGGCACTCGCTGGACCGATGCAAGTTACAGCCACGGACAGCCTCGATCCGGCGAGCGACTTGGTGATCTGCCAGGAGCGACATCGGTTGGCGATCAGCGTGTTGGCGAGTGGCGCCGTCGCGGGCGAACGGGTGCAATCTGTTGCGACGGCTCTGGATTCGGCGCGCGACCTGCTAGTGACGATCGTCGACGACGCTGTGGGCAATCGACTACTGCGCCGTCGGCGGGATGGGAGGCACCTTGCGGGCACGGATGGGGATGCCCGGCCTGTGTCGGTACATACGGAGTCGATCGGGGAGATCCCGGCTCGGATGGCCGCGCTGTGGGTCGTGCGCTTCCTACCTGGTCGGACGCTGTCGCAGGAGCAAGCGCGAGCCGCGCTGCGAGTGGCAGGGGAGCTAGACGGGTGCGGGGGTACGCGGCTGTGCTGGGTTTGACGGTGCTCGAACTCATCGGGGTGGCCATGATGGATTGCTCCGGGCAGCAGGCGTATGCGCACGGTAATGCCCCGCAGGCTCTCTCGCGATTGGGGCGAGCGCAGTGACCGGCGAGCAGGCCGCCGCCTCGGCTGCGGCGGTCGCGGCGTTCAGCGCGGGAGCTGCACGAGGCCACCAGGCTGCCGCCTGTCAACGCCGGTCGAATCTTGGATGCGACACCGCCCTCGAGCTGGCGGAGCTGGATGCCGCCTTGGATGCGGCGGCATGGCATGTGTTCGAGGCTCGGGCGGTGGTGCGGTGATGTTCGAGAGATGTCACAGTGCGCGGGAGGTCGCCGAGGTTTACCGGCGGCGTGGGTTCATCGTGTCGTGCGCGTTCGATCGCGTGTTCCTGGTCGCGTCGCTGACGTTGGGCGCGGTGGTGATGCCCGCGCCGCTGGGTAGGCGGGTGCGGAAGGCACTGCTCGACACGGGCAAGTTCGCCTCGGTGCCGATCCTGACCCATGCCCGCCCGGATCGGGAGTGGGTGTTCCTGGTCGGCCCGGCCTGGGGTGCGGGAATGTCGACGCCGACCGTGGCCAGCCTCGAGGCACACGGGGTGCGAGTCCTCGACGCTCGGC
>NZ_VUOT01000016.1:0-172641 GCF_009829295.1 Nocardia sp. CY15 | reverse complement strand
TCCGAACCCGGAAGCTAAGCCTGCCAGCGCCGATGGTACTGCACTCGACAGGGTGTGGGAGAGTAGGACACCGCCGGAACATCCTTCACGAAAGGCCCTCAACACTGTTGAGGGCCTTTCGTCGTTTATCCCGGAATTACTTTCTTACCGATTGACGGCGAGTGCGTTCGTCAATTCATTCGCCGCGCTGCGTGTCGCATCAATGAAATGCTCGCGTTCGGCTTGCGTTGTCGCGGCGCGCAACGGTCCCAGCTGCACTTCGTAGGCCGCGGTGCCGCGAGCGTCGAAAACCGGCGCCGCCAGATAACTCAGCGGCAATACCTCCTCCGAATCCAGCTCTGCCCGGGTGAAGGGCCGTGACGTGAGCGCGGCGAGCTGCCGAAGCGCGCGATTGCGCAAATGAGGTTGCAGCAGTTCGGATCCCACCGCGCCGAGCAGATCGGCGAGCAGATCGACCATCCCCGCGTCGTCGGCGCGTGGCCGGAAGACGGCCACCCCACGATCGCGTACCAGCGTCAGTAGCTCACCGGCGGTCCGTTGATCGTCATCGGTGGCGGTGCGCAGCCAGGCGTTCTGCTCGCTCGCAGGCCGCCACGGCATCACGCTGGCACCGGCCGGGAACTGGAGCGGAATGCGCTGGCCCACCGGGATTCCGGGAACGACACGGTCGACGCCGTGCCGCACGTCGAGCACCGTCAGCCGGTCTGGTTCGATGCGGCTGAACGTGGCGCCGTACCCGGTCCGGGCGGCGAGGCCGGCGAGGAGATCGCCGACGCCGTGCGGGAGGGCGGCACCGTGCAACCCGGCCAGGGCTGGCCCGGTTACGTAGCCGCGAGCCTGGTCGCGAGCCACCCAACCGGCCGCGTCCAGTTCGGCCAGGATCGCGGTCGCGGTCGCGCGGGCGATGCCGAGACGCTCGGCGATGCCCGCGACGCTGATCGGCTCCCCGGAAGTCGCCAGCAGCGACACGATGTCGACGACGCGACGCGTCGGTGGCGAGGCGGACCGGTCCGGCATCTCCACAACCTCTTGTTCTCTATCGAGCGAGCGACTTACTATGACGAATATTAGATCATTATCCTGTCGAATATTCGACAGTAGGGAGTGCGCATGATCCTGGATCGGTTCCGAATCGACGATCAGGTCGCCATAGTGACGGGTGCGGGCCGCGGTCTGGGCGCGGCGATTGCGGTCGCGTTCGCGGAGGCGGGCGCGGACGTCGTCATCGCCGCACGCACGGAGAGCCAGCTCGAGGAGGTCGCCGAGCGGATCGCCACTGCCGGGCGACAGGCCCATGTGGTGCCTGCGGACCTGAGCGACGCCGATGCCACGGCGGCCCTCGCCGCGTCGGCGGTCGAACGCTTCGGGCGGCTGGACATCGTGGTCAACAACGTGGGCGGGGCACTGCCGTGCCCGCTGCTGGACACCACGCCGCAGGCGCTGGCGCAGGCCTTCGACTTCAACGTCGTCAATGCGCACGCACTGGTCAGGGCCGCCGTGCCGCGCATGCTCGAAACCGCGGGAGGCGGTTCCATTCTGAACATCACCTCCACGATGGGGCGGCTGCCGGGGCGTGCGTTCGCGGCATACGGCACCGCCAAGGCCGCTCTCGCCCACTACACCAAGCTCGCCGCCCTGGACCTGAACCCCCGTATCCGGGTGAATGCCATCGCACCCGGCTCGATCCTGACCTCCGCGCTGGAGATCGTCGCGAGCAATGACGCCATGCGCACCGAATTGGAGGCCAAGACGCCCCTGCACCGCATCGGTGAACCCGAAGACATCGCCGCGGCCGCGCTCTATCTGGTATCGCCCGCAGGGAAGTACCTCACCGGCAAGATCCT
Organism: Nocardia sp. CY15; assembly: GCF_009829295.1. Classification (NCBI taxonomy): domain Bacteria; kingdom Bacillati; phylum Actinomycetota; class Actinomycetes; order Mycobacteriales; family Nocardiaceae; genus Nocardia; species Nocardia sp. CY15. The sequence goes on along the minus strand of NZ_VUOT01000016.1, from coordinate 170,797 downwards.
CGAGCCCGACGGCGGCTTGATCGTCCCGAACCTCGACCTCCCGATTCCGGATCTGTGACATGACATATCGCGTAGTGCAGTGGGGCACCGGCAATGTGGGCAGACATGCCCTGGCCGGCGTCATCGCCCATCCCGAACTGAAATTGACCGGCGTGTGGGTCTCCGGGCCCGCCAAAGACGGAGCCGACGCGGGCCTGCTCGCGGGACTCGACCGTGCGGTCGGGGTCACCGCGACGACCGACGCCGAGTCATTGCTCGCGTCGCGTCCGGACTGCGTCGTCTACTGCTCCATGACCGACAACCGGCTGGTGGAGGCCGTGCAGGACCTCCAGCGCATCCTGGCCGCCGGAATCAACGTCGTCGCGTGCGCGCCGGTGTTCTTCCAGTACCCCCAAGGCGTGCTGCCCGACGAGCTGCTTCAGCCGGTGCGGGAGGCCGCCGCGCAAGGGAACTCGTCGCTGTGGGTGAACGGCATCGATCCCGGCTTCGCCAACGATCTGCTGCCGCTCGCGCTCGCGGGGACCTGCCTGCGTGTCGACCAGGTGCGCTGCCTCGAGATCGTCGATTACGCCAGCTACGACAATCGTGCGGTGATGGTCGACATCATGGGCTTCGGCAAGCCCGTCGACGAGATTCCCATGCTGTTGCAACCCGGGGTGCTGTCGCTGGCCTGGGGCGGCACGGTCCGTCAACTCGCGGCCGGGATCGGGGTCACCCTCGCCGCAGTCACCGAGACCTACGAACGGATTCCGGCTCCTGAGTCGTTCGACATCGCGACGGGACACATCGCCGAGGGAACCGCGGCCGCGTTGCGATTCGAGGTTCGTGGCATGGTCGGTGACGTGCCCGTCACCGTGCTCGAGCACGTGACCCGGCTGCGGCCGGATCTGTGCCCCGACTGGCCGCAGCCCGCGCACCCCGAGGGCTCCTACCGCGTGGAGATCACCGGCGAGCCCAGCTACGCGATGGACCTGGTGACCTCGAGCGGCAACGGCGATCACAACCACGCGACCCTGCTGGCGACCGGCATGCGCATCGTCAACGCCGTCCCCGCGGTGGTCGCCGCCCCCGCAGGCATCCTCACCGCGCTCGATCTCCCGCTGATCACCGCGCCGGCACAGCGCTCTGGTCACTGACCGAACGCCGGGGGTCGCGCTGCCCCGCTGCGCGCCGTACTATCCGGCCCGCAGCGCGGACAGCGCGCGTTCGACGTCGTCGTCGCTGTTGTAGAGGTGGAAGGCGAATCGCAGACCGCCCCCACGCGCCGAGACGATCACATCGGCCTGTTCGAGCCGGGCCGCCATGTTTCCCGCGCCGGGGACGGAAACGATCGGGGAACGTTCCGTGACGGGCTCGAAACCCAGCTGTCGCAGCCCCGCGCGGAACCGGTCGGCGAGTTCGACGTTGTGCGCGCCGATCTTGTCGACGGTGAGTTCCTCGATCAGGGACAGCCCGGCCGCCGCCGCCACGACGCCGAGCCAATCGGGTGTCGTGTCGAACCGCCGCGCCGTCGCGGGCAGTGCGGTCGGATGGTAGAGCTCGGCCCAGCGGTCCTCGGCGGCGTACCAGCTGGACCCGATCGGACGCAGCTGCGGGACGAGTTCGGGCGTCGTGGCCAGGAACGCGACGCTGCGCGCGCCGATCAGCCATTTGAAGCTGGCGCAGACCCAGTAGTCCGCGTCGGCGAAGCGCAAGGGCAACCAGCCGGCGGCCTGGGTGGCGTCCACGAGCAGGCGCGCGCCGGCGGCCCGGGTGGCAGCGCGCAGCTCGGCCAGATCGGTGACGCGGCCGTCTGCGGACTGCACCACGCTCACGGCCACCAGCGCGGTCTCCGGCCGCACCTGTGCGGCCAGCTCCGCCAAGGGGACGAAGCGCACGACGAGATCACCCCGATAGACGAAAGGCATGGAAACCGAAGCGAATTCGCCTTCCGGCAGCAGCACCTCCGCACCCGCGGGCAGCGCGGCGGCCACGGGGGCGATGAGGCCCGCGACACCACTGCCGAGCGCTATGTCGTCGGCCGCCGCGCCGTCGAGCAGCCGGGCGAAACCCGCGCGCAGGCCGGGGACCAGTTGATCCAGCGAGGCTGTCGGCCCACCCCGGCCGGTCGCCCAGGTCGCGCTCGCGTCGCGCACCGCGGTCAGGGCGCGGGTGGACGGCAGGCCATAGGAGGCGGTGTTCAGGTAGGTGGTTTCGGGGGCGAACTCGCCGGGCGCTAGGGAGGGCATATCCGCAGCATCCGCCGGGCGCGGGTGGACCGTCCAGCGCCACCGGGCGAATAGTGGACCGATTTACGCCCGGCGGTCAGGGCTTCGGCGCCCACATGTTGGACAGCAGCTGGAAGCTGGGCGTGTCCGCCAGCGACTGCATGGATTCGTAGATTCTCCGGTAACCGGTGGAGGCGATGCGCCACTCGCCGTCGGCGTCGCGGCGGTAGGTGTCGGTGTAGTAGCCGGCCCCTCGGATCAGCACTCCGTACTCGGTGGCGATCACGGTGTCCTCGAAGGCCCAGGATCCCGTGGCCGTTTCGCCGTCGACGCCGATCTCCGGATGGTTGGCGATGTGGACCGTGACGACCGAGGGACCGAGGTTCTCCCGCATGAACGCGGTGATGGCGTCGCGGCCGTCGAGGTGCAGCGGCTCACCCATGGCATGGGTGCCGTAGCGTCCTTTCGCGTCGACGGCGAGGGTGTCGGCGAACTCGTCCCACTCTTTGAGGTCGAGGGTCCGGAAGTAGCGGTACTTCAGTCGGCGGACGGCTTCGATGGCGTCGAGATCCATCTGTAGAGCCTGGCACGCGCGGGCCATTCGGACAAGAACGTGTTCTACTTCGCCGGTGTGGGAGCGGCGCACCGGTAGGCTACGGCCGGCTGTGAGAACGACCGCGGGTGTCGGCGTGGAAGCTCGATTCAGGCCTCGTCTGCGGAACCGGATGGCGGATGGGGTGTCGAACCGGCACGACCGGGTACCCGCGTGACGGGCGCTATCGCTGCTACGACGGCGTCCCAGGCACCGATCTCGTCACGACCAGGGGAATTCGCGATGACCGACCGTCCAGCCACCCACCACTCGGACCACGAAAGCCTTCTCGACCAGGAAATCGCCTTGAAAGCGGCCGCACAGCGCTTGGAGGACGAATTCGACGGCGTCAGCGAAGCCGCGATCGAGGATCATCTGTACTCGTCGTACGACCGTTTCGCCGACCACGCCACCGTCACGAACTACTTGCCGCTACTGGCCGAACGGTACACCCGTGAGTGGCTGTTCAGCCTCGCGGATGCCGCACACGGGCCCGCGTAGCGGCTGCACCGGCGCGGCCACGTGTGCACAGGTGATCGGCGCGGGAGGCGCTCGTCCGCGCCGCGCCGCGCCCGGTCGGCGCCGCCGCGCCGAAAGGATGCTCGAATCACCCATGTCTGGTGGTAATACTCCTAAGCTCTACGCGAACACGCGTGGAGGTTGGCAATGACGGTCGAGGTGATGACCGATCCCGAACCCGGGGAGTTATGGCCCGGTTCCGGGCAGGCAGCACGGCCGGGCCGGCCACCGGTGTCGATGATCGAGCGGATGACGCTGATACTGGAGGCATTCGACGCCGCGACGCCGACGCTCACTCTTGTCGAACTCGCCGAACGCACCGGGCTGCCACGGTCCACCGTGCACCGCATCCTCGACCAGTTGATCCGGCTGCGCTGGCTCGCGCACGCGCCCGGCGGCTACCGGCTCGGCCTTCGCACGCTGGAGTTGGGCGGACTCGCCGCCGACCACAACGAGATCCGGGACGCGGTGAGTCCGCTGCTGCACGATCTGTGCCAGCAGACCGGCATGGTCGGCCACGTCGGCGTCCTGGACGGGCGCGACGTGCTGTATCTCGACAAGGTCGGCGGCCGGTTCGCCGCGACCGTGCCCACACGGTTGGGCGGCCGGATGCCCGCGCACAGCACGGCTCTCGGCAAATCGCTGCTGGCCACGTTGGAGCCGAGCATCGTGGAGGCATCCTTCCGGGATCGCCTGCCGCAGCTGACCGCGCGCACGCTCGCCGACCGCGCCGAACTGCATCGCGAACTCGGCCGCATCCGAAACCGGCGGGGTGTCGCGGTCGACAACGAGGAGACCGTGTCCGGCATCACGTGCGTGGCGGTGCCGATCCGTGGTCGCGGCGCGGCGGTGGCCGCGGTGTCGCTGTCGATCCGGATCGGCGCCGACCGAGCGGTGCCGGATACCGCGCGATTGGCCCGCGCGCTGGTCGACGTGGCCCACGAGGCGGGGCAAGACCTCTTTCCCCGGCACGCGCGCCGACGCTAGCGGCACCGCGCAGGCCCGGCGTCGTTCGCCGAAAGCGCCGGATCATTTCCGATCGGCCGGCGCCGCTGCGCCCGCGACAGCTGCAATAGCCGGGTTGTTGCTGAACTGGGAATCTTTCACAGTGAAGAATTTTCGTTCGCCAGGTGCACGAGCGGTCGGGCTGCTTTCCTGGTGCAGTCAGGATGAACAGTTCGCGAGCAGGTGAGCCGGAGTCGGGGAAGCGATGCACCGGGTACCCATTCAAGAGCGGCCATTGCGTTCCGAATGGCTGTGGTTTGCGGCAGGCGTGCTGGCCACCGTCGCGGTGGTCGTCTGGCTGGTGCGGCCGTCGGCGCCGACCTGCGTTGCCGAGAACTCGCCGAACGAGGCGTCCGCGCCTTCGCGTTTTCCGGTGTCCGCCGTGACTTTCGCCCCGATCGGCCCGGACGTGGCCGTCGAGGCGCGCTACTACGTGTTCGGCGAGCAGGTGTCGTGTTCCTTCCGCGAGCTGCCGCCGGACGGCTACTATGCCGGGCTCTCCACCTCCGACTACGGGCGCGCCGATCTCTGCGGGGCGTATCTGGACATCCAGAGTCCATACGGGTCGGTCCGGGCACTGGTGGTCGATCGCTGCGCGGCATGCGCCGCGGGACAACTGGATTTGAGCGCGGCGGCGTTCGAGCAGATCGCCGATCCCGCCGCCGGCGTGACGCAAGTCCGCTACCGGCTGGTTCGCGACCCGCAGCCTGCTGGGGAACTGACCTACGAGGTGAGACCGGACTCGACCAGGACCTGGTTCGGCATCCTGTTCGGCGGCACCGGAAACCCCTTGCGCGAGGCGGCCGTTCGCCCGGCGGCGGGCGGACCGTGGCGACCGCTCACCCGCCGGGCCGACAACTACTGGACGATTTCCGGAGCGGGGCTCGGCCCGTTCACGGCTCGGGTGACCGACGTCTTCGGCAACGAGGCCGAGATCCCCGGTGTCACGGGGGAACCGGGGCGCTACTCGGCGGGTGCCCGGCTCTACGCCGGCGCGCCGTCGTTCGCGTCGTCGGCGCCATCCCTGGCCACCTCGACGGGACCTGCCAGGGTCGCCTCCCGCTGCGGGGCGTAGCGCTCAGGCGAGTTTCGTGGCCAGCGCACGACCCGCGGCCCGGCCGGAGAAGATGCACCCGCCGAGGAAGGTGCCCTCCAGCGCGTTGTACCCGTGCACGCCGCCGCCGCCGAAACCGGCGACCTCGCCCGCGGCGTACAGACCCGGGAACGGCGTACCGTCCGGCCTGATCACCTGGGAATTCAGGTCGGTCTGCAAGCCGCCCAGCGTTTTCCGGGTGAGGATGTTGAGCCGAACGGCGATCAGCGGACCCGCGGCCGGGTCGAGGATGCGGTGGGGTTTGGCGACCCGGCCGGCATTGTCGCCGATGTACCGGCGTGCGTTGGCCATCGCCATCAGCTGGCTGTCCTTGCTGTACTTGTTCGCCACTTCCCGGTCGCGCGCCACGATCTGGCGTTCCAGGTCGTCGTAGTCCAGCTCAGGACCGCGAGCGATCTTGTTCATGCCCGCGACAAGTTCCCGCAGCGTATCCGCAACGACGAAATCGACACCGTGCTGTTTGAAGGCTTCCACCGGGCCAGGGGCGCCCTTGGCCACGCGGCTTTTCAGAGTGAGTTTGAGATCCTTGCCGGTGATGTCCGGGTTCTGCTCGGAGCCCGACAGCGCGAACTCCTTCTCGATGATCGACTGGGTGAGCACGAACCACGAATAGTCGTAGCCGGTCTTCAAGATCTCCTTCATCGTCGTGTTGGTGTCGAATCCGGGGAAGCACGGCGCGGGCAGACGCTTCCCGTTCGCGTCGAACCACAGCGAGGACGGTCCGGGGATGATGCGGATGGCGTGGTCGGGCCAGATCGGGTCCCAGTTGACGATGCCCTCGGTGTAGTGCCACATGCGGTCCCGGTTGACGATGGCGCCGCCCGCGGTCTCGGTGATACCGAGCATCCGGCCGTCGACGTGTGCGGGCACGCCGGAGATCATGGTCTGCGGGCAGGGGCCGAGCCGCTCGGTGGGCCAGTTGCGCCGGATCAGTTCGTGATTGTGGCCGATTCCGCCGGAGGCCACGATGACGGCCTCGGCGCGGAATTCGAACTCACCGACTCCGGTCCGGGACGAAGCGCGGCCGCGATCCAGATCGGTGTCCTCGAGCACCGTGCCGCGCACGCCGACGACGGCGCCGTCCTCCACGACCAATTCGTCCACCTGATGGCGGAAGCTGAAACGAACCAAGCCACGCCGCTCGCCCTCGAGCACCGGCTCGGCGAAGACCCGGACCACCTCGGGGCCGGTGCCCCAGGTGAGGTGGAAGCGCGGCACCGAGTTGCCGTGTCCGTCGGCGCGGTCGCCGCCGCGTTCGGCCCAGCCGACCAGCGGCGTCACGCGCAGGCCGAGTTCGCGCAGGTACTCCCGCTTCTCGGTGGCCGCGAACCGCACGTACGCCTGCGCCCACTGGCGGGCCCACTTGTCCTCGTCGTCGCGGTCGAACCCGGCCGAGCCGAGCCAGTCCTGCAAGGCGAGATCGTAGGAGTCCTTGATGCCGAGGCGCCGCTGTTCGGGGCTGTCGACGAAGAACAGCCCGCCGAGCGACCAGAACGCCTGGCCGCCGAGGTTGTTGCGGTTCTCCTGGTCGAGTATGTGCACTGTGCGGCCCGCCTTGACCAATTCGTGCGCGGCGACCAGGCCGGCCAGCCCGGCGCCGACGACGAGGACGTCCGCCTCCGGCGTCACTTCGGGACTGTGGTGAGACATGTCGATCCTTCGGTTGCGGTGCTGTAGGCCAGCACGACGTGGTGGAAGAGTTCGGTGCGGCGCTCGCGCACGACGTGGCTGTCCGGCTCCATCAGCACCTGCACGCTGGTGCCGTCATGGACGGCGATGAGTGCTTGGCCGAACGCCTCCGGATCCGGCACGGTGCGGCCGCCGCGCGCGAGCGCGGCGACGATCGTGGGCATGAGCGCGGCGACGATGGCCTCCTCGCGGGCGGCCATCACCCTGCGCAGCGCGGGAGTGCGCAGGGCGTGCGCGGTGAATTCGGCGGTGATCCGGTACCAGCTCTCGTCCACCGGGACAGCTCGTTCCAGGCGCTCGACCGCGGTGCGCACGTCGTCGGTGCCCTCGGCCGCGATCTCGTCGAGGATGGCGCTCGCCTCGGTGAGCATCGTCGTCGAGCGCTGCTCCCACATGGCCAGGAACAGTTCGTCCAGTGAGCTGAAATTCGAGTAGAACGCCCCACGGGTGAATCCGGCGCGCTCGCACACCCGCTCCACGGTGGCGCGCCCGAAGCCCTCCTCGGCGAACGCCTCGTACGCGGCGACGAGCAGCCGGTTCCTGGTTTCGGCGCGGCGGCGGGTGACCCGGGCGGGCGCGGCCTGCGCGGCATCGGACGTCATCGGGCACCTCCTCGGTTCGGCCTCGACCCGGCATCGAATACAGGAATGTACTCGATACAGAAACGTATCAGGTGTCGTCGTCCGGTGTGGCGGGTTTCGCCGAGTAGGGTGATTCCGGCGTATTCCGCCAGGTCGGGATGGGTGATCCGGGTCGATCCGAGCGATGCGAGGTGAGGCGAGGTGAGGTGAGGCGATGATGAGCGAGTTCCACGGCGGTAACACCTTCATGCGTAGCTGGCGGGTGCGCAGGCCCGGCCCGATCGAAACCGGCCCGCTGGACGCGGAGCGCACGCCTGTCCCGGTACCCGGACCCGGCGATCTGATGGTGCGTGTGCTGGCCTGCGGCGTGTGCCGGACCGACTTGCATGTGGCCGAAGGCGATCTTCCGGTGCGCCGCACCGGGGTGGTGCCGGGGCACGAGGTGGTCGGCGAGGTCGTCGTGGTCGGGCGAGACGCGCAGGGAAAGGGCTTCGCGGTGGGGGATCGGGTGGGAATCGCCTGGCTGCGGCACACCTGCGGGGAATGCAAGTTCTGCCTGCGCGGGGCGGAGAACCTCTGTCCGCATTCCGCTTACACGGGCTGGGACGCCGACGGCGGTTATGCCGAATTAGCTTGTGTGCCATGGGATTACGCGCTGAGGCTGCCCTCCGGATACTCCGATGCGGACACCGCCCCACTGCTGTGCGCGGGCATCATCGGGTACCGCGCGCTGCTGCGGGCCGCCGTGCCGCCGGGCGGGCGGCTGGGCATCTACGGCTTCGGCGGCAGCGCCCACATCGCCGCTCAGGTAGCCGCCGCCCGAGGAGCGGAGGTGCACGTGATGACACGCGATCCCGCTGCCCGGGAGCTCGCGACCGCGCTGGGGGCCGCGTCGGTGCGGGGCGCGGCGGAACCGCCTCCGGTGCTGCTGGATTCGGCGATCCTGTTCGCGCCGGTCGGCGAGTTGGCGCCGGCCGCGCTGGCGGCACTGGATCGCGGCGGGATCCTGGCCATCGCCGGTATCCATCTCACCGACATTCCCGCGCTGAACTATCAGCGGCATCTGTTCCAAGAGCGCGAAATTCGCTCCGTCACCGCGAATACCCGCGCTGACGCCCGCGAATTCCTGGCTTTCGCCAGCGAACACCGGATACATCTGACCACGCACGGGTACTCCCTGGACAGGGCCGATCGAGCGTTGACCGATCTCGCGCACGGACGATTCACGGGCGCAGCGGTTCTCGTGCCGTAGGAATCCGTAGAACACGATTCGGCGCTGACTCCGTATCGGTCGGGTGGAGTTCCTTGACGGCCCCTTCCGCCGTTCTTACCTTCGCGGATATAGCCGAGTAATTGTCACTGACAAGTGTCGATCGGCTGTCTCACAACGGCGTGAGTAGGTGAGTACGATGGCCAACCGGAAGGTAATTCACTTCGAGAAGTGGCGTGTAGTAAGGGCATTCGCTGTGCTGCTGCTCGTCGCGGGATTCGGGGCCGCGACGGGATTGCACGCATGGGCGACGTCGTGCGCGTCGGTCGACGTCGTCGTCGCGAGAGGCACCCACGAACCCGGATATCTGGGTTCGGTGGTGGGCGACCCGTTCTATGACGCACTGTGGCAGGCACTTCCAGCCGATTCGCAGGCTTACCGGGTGGACTATCCCGCCGACCTGCTCGACCCGTCCTCGATCAGCCGCGGCACCCAGGACATGACCGCCCACATCATGTGGCAAGCGGCGAGGTGCCCGGGGCAGCGGTTCGTGCTGGTCGGCTTCTCGCAAGGCGCGGTCGTGACGCACGGGGTGCTCGGCACCGGCGTGGTGACCGCGCTCGGTGGCATCCATTCGCTGCCCGCGCAGCTGCAATCCCGGGTGGCCGCGGTGCTGCTGTTCGGCGATCCCATCCGGCTGATCGGCTGGAATGTGCCGCAGCACTACGCCTGGCGGACCGGAAACTACTGCGCGAGCGGTGATCCGGTGTGCGAGGGCGGGATCCGTCCGGCTGCGCACACCGACTACCGGTGGGCTATGTGGCCGGCCGTCGAGTTCGCGGTGGACCGGGTGTGACGTCGCGGAACCGGGAATCCGCGCGGTGGGGCCGTCCGAGGGCGGCCCCACCGTCGGTCGTGGGTCGCGCAGCTACCACTGCAAGCCGGGGACCACGCGGGCCAGGCGCGCCGCGGGTGCGGGCAACGCCATGAGCGGCATGACCACCGGGGCGAGAGCGGACAGTGGGCCACGGCTGGGCGCCGGAGCGGCAGCGGTCGGCGAATCGGCGCCGGAACGGCGGTCCGAGTCGCCCTGAGCGGCGCTGGATTCCCCGAACATGCGGAAGCCCTGGTGCATGATCTGGCGCTTCACCGACGGCATCAGCAACTCGACCGCCTGGGCGAAGGTGCCGACCGGGGTGTCGATGCGGTGCGGCCGGTCCTCCAGCGCACGAACCACGATCGCCGCGGCCTGTTCCGGATCCGGCACCGGCAGCGACCGGTACAGATCGGTCGGCGCGATCATCGGGGTCCGCACCAGCGGCATCCGCACCGAGGTGAACGTGACACCGGCATCCCGGTTCTCGACCGCCGCGATCTCACTGAAGTTGTCCAGCGCCGACTTGCTCGCCACGTACGCGGCGAACCGGGGCACCTTGGTCTGCACCGCGATCGAGGAGATGTTGACCACGTGCCCGAACCGGCGTGCCCGCATGGACGGCAGCAGTCCGAGGATGAGCCGCACGGCGCCGAAGTAGTTCACCGCCATGGTGCGCTCGAAATCGTGCATCCGGTCGGTGGAGTTGAGCACGGAGCGGCGGATCGAGCGGCCCGCGTTGTTCACCAGGTAGTCGACGTGACCGTGGTCGTCGAGGACGCACTGCACGAGCTTCTCGACGGCTTCGGAGTCGGTGATGTCGCACGGATAGGTATGCGCGACACCGCCTTCGGCGCGCACGGCGTCGGCGGCGGCCGCCAGGTCGTCGTGACCGCGGGCGACCATCACGACCGTGGCTCCGCGCCGCGCGACGGCGTGCGCGGTGGCCAGCCCGATACCGGAGGACGCGCCCGTGATCAGCACGATCCGCCCGGCGAGCGGGTCACCGGTGATGGACACGCGTCCACGCTGCGGGTCGAGGTGGTCGCGCCAGTACTGCCACAGCCGCTCGGCGTAGCTGTCGAACGGCGGCACGGTCAGACCGGAGCTGCGCAGCTGGGCGCGAGTGGAGTCGCTGATGAACTCCGCGGAGAACGAGGTGTGCGGAGCGACTTCGGCGGGGATGCCCACCTGCTCGAGCAGGAAATCGCGCACGGAAGCGATACCCGGGATCTGCGCGAGGCCGCTGAGCGCCAGTCCGCTGCCGGGAACCGTGCCCACGCCGGTCGGGGCCCCCGCCGCGGCGGCGAGCGCGCCGTACACCTCACCGAACGGCTGCGGCTCCGGGTTGACCAGGTGGAAGGTGCGTCCGTCCAGGCCGGGGCGGCGGATCAGTTCCACCATCGCGGCCGAGACATAGTCGACCGGCACGATATTCGTCGCACCGAGGTCGGGCAGCGGCAACGGCAGATCGGACGGTAGCGCGCTCAGCTTCGCGATCGCGCTGAAGAAGTAGTACGGGCCGTCGATCTTGTCCATCTCACCGGTGCGGGAATCGCCGACGATGATCGCGGGCCGGTAGACCCGCCAGCGCACGCCGGGCGATTCGCGCACGAGCTTCTCGGCGGCGAACTTGGTGCGGTGATATGGCGAGGTCAGTTGCTGGCCGAGGTCGAAATCCTCCTCGAAGAACTTGCCTTTGTGGTCGCCCGCGACCGCCACGGAGGAGACGTGATGCAGCACCGCGCCCAGCTCGCGGGCCAAGGCCAGCACCGAGCGCGTGCCGGTGACGTTGGCCGCGTGCGCGGTGTCCTCGTCGGCGGTCATGTCGTAGACGGCGCCCAGATGTATGACGTGGTCGGCCCGCGGCGCCTCGCACGCCAGTCCCAGCCCGTCGACGGTGAGATCGCCGATCAGCGCGAAGACTCGTTCGGCGCCGCGCCAGCCCGCCGCGATATCGGTGAATTTCGCCAGGGACGTCTCGCGCACCAGCACGTGGACGATCGCCTCGGCGTCGCGATCCAGAAGGTCTTGAACGACCCGCCGCCCCAAGAATCCGGTTCCGCCCGTCACGATGTAAGTGGCCATCGCACTCTCCTGCTGTTCACTCGAACCATGTTGTCGCACAAGTCATCCGGCATGCGGCAATGAATGCGGACAGCGTTGATTCGGCCCCCAGCGACAGACGTCGGGCCGAAAGTAGGAACACCTTCGTCCTGACTTATTACTGAACAGTAATCGACCGTGCGCGGCACCGGCAAGCGATCATGACCCGTTCGGCTTGTGGGACTGATCACCTGTCGGTGCAGGTCAAACGGTATGTGTTACAGGAATTTCCAGTTACCGGCATTCTGGTCGAGTGTCCAGCAATCTGGCAGCGTCCGGTACGGCTACTTCCATCCGGCTATTTCTTCTCCACGCGGGCGGGCGGTGTACGCAGCGGCGGCTTGCCGCGCAGGAACGTCTCGAAGGCGTCCAGATCGGTCGGACCCACCGTGGTTTCGGTGCCCTCGGTGAAGACGGTGAACCCGTCGCCTCCGGAAACGAGGAAGCTGTTGGTCGTGATGCGATAGGTGGCGACCGGGTTCAGCGTCGCGCCGGCGATCCGGACACTGTCCGGGACCACCTTCGCGCCCTTGGGTGCGATGTCGGAGTACGCGTAGGTGATGCCGGCGGGAGACAGCACCGTCGGATTGCCGGAGTCGTCCCACTGTTGTTCCAGCAAACGCAGGATCTGACTGCCGGTCAGGGTGAGCGTGACGACCTGGTTGCCGAACGGCTGGACGGTGAAGATGTCGCCGTAGGTGATCGGTCCTTGCTTCAGATCGGCGCGGACACCGCCGGGATTCATGAAGGCGGCCACGGCGGCGGCGGGCCCCGCGGTGGCCGACAGCATCGAATCCGCGATCACGTCGCCCAGCGGCGAGGTGCCCGCCGGGCGCGGGTTGTGCGGGAGAGCATCCGCGGTCGCGCCCACGACGCGGCCCGCGCGGGGCCGTGCTTGCTCGGCGTAGAAATCGATCAGCGCGGTCGTGGGGCCATCGGGCGTCACCTCGCGGGTCACGACTCGGTTGACCGCCGACGCCTGCACGCCGTCGCCGCCGAAACGCAGCGTGACATCGGTGATGAGCCGGCCGTACGAGGCCGCCTGGGTGATCACCTTGCCGCCGACGGTGCATACGTAGGGCTGGTGGCTGTGGGCGGTGAACACCGCGCGGACGGCGGGGTCGATCCGCTCGGCCAGCCCGGTCACGTTCGGGGTGACGTTCGCGCATCCGTTGTAGTCCAGGGGTGCGTCGCTCTCGGGCCGCTGCGCGCCTCCGTCGTGCACCAGCGCCACGATCGCCTCGGCGCCCGCCGCTTTCATCTCCGGCACATGACGGTTGATCGCGGCGGCTTGGTCACCGAAGTAGTAGCCCCGGATCCCCTCGGGCAGGACGATCTGGGCAGTGTCCGGCGTCACCGTCCCGATGACGCCGATCTTGTGCCCGCCCACTTCGAGCAACGTCCACGGCCGCAGCGCGGGCGGAAGGTCGCCGTGGGCGTCCGCGACGTTGGCGGCCAGATAGGGGAACCGCGCGCCCGTGAACGGCGCGCCGGGAGAGCATCCGTCCACCGCGCAGCCGCCCCGCTGCAAGCGCGCCAATTCCAGTACCCCATCGTCGAATTCGTGATTGCCGACCGCCGACGCCGCCACCGCGACGTTGTTCAGGAAGGTGATCGTCGGCTCGTCGTGGAACAGCCCGGAGACCAAGGGGCTGGCCCCGATGTTGTCTCCGGCCGCCAGCACGGCGCTGGAGGGATACGCGGCCTTCAGCCGCGCCAGATGAGTGGCGAGATAGGCGGCGCCGCCCGCGTCGTGCCCCGCGATCTTTCCGGTGGACCCCCCCGGCGGCTGCAGATTCCCGTGCAGATCGTTGAATCCGAACAGGTGCACTTCGTCCGACTGTGTGGGACGCAAGTCGTTCGTCGAGATCAACGGCACTATCCGGGCCGCAGTCGACGAGCCGGGACCGGCGCCGGGATCGGACGTCGTGCCACAACCCCCCACCAGACCGACGCCTACAAGACCGGCAAGGACCACGGCGATGCGACGGCGCGCTCTCATGCCATGACTGTCGCACGTCCGCGTCGTTCGCGCACGACGGCCGAAATGCCGCTCCGCCCAGCACGATGCGTTCGGCCGGCTACTGCGCGGCGGGGAATTCCTCGGCGAGCTCCTCGAAGAGCGCGGTGTTCATCGCGAAGGCACGCCGCCCCTCATCGAGCACGCGGCGGCGCTCCAGATCGTCGAGCGGCAGGCCATCGAGCAGACTGCGGTACTCCCGCTTGAACGCCGCGGGATTGCCGACGCCGTCGAAGACGTAGAAACGGACGCCGTCGCCGCGATGCGGCAGGTCCCACAACTTCTCCGCAGTGCCGCGGATGACCTGTCCGCCGGACAGATCGCCCAGGTACCGGGTGTAGTGGTGGGCGATGTACCCGGCGGGCCAATTGCGCGCGCACTCATCGATGCGTTCGGCGTAGGCCGCGGTCGCGGGCAGGGGTTCCAGGCCGGCACGCCAGTCGGAGCCCATGAGATGTGCGAGGTCGCGCTCCAGTTCCGCGGTGCGGGCGAGCTCGGGCCGGATGAACGGTCCGGCCACCGGGTCGTCGGCCAGCGTCGCCCACCGGCCCTCGAGCGCGCGATAGATGAACCAGAGCTGGCCGGTGTAGCGGTGATACGAATCGACGCCGAGCGATCCGCCGAGCATGTCGCTCATGAAGCGGGAGTTCTCCGCCTCCGCATGCTGTTGCGCGGTGGCGGTGCGGATCTGCGTCGAGAACGGCACTGCTTCCGACATATCCGAAACACCTCACCTCACACCGGGGCCGCCGCCGAAGGAGGCCACCCTGACCAGTTCGATATGAGGTTACCGGGCGGGCGTTGGCCGCGCATGCACCTCGCGGTTCAGTGCACGGGCGCCGACCGGCGGCGACGCCGCACGATCGGGCGCCGCACCGAGCCGAACCGGCGCAAAATCCGCGGTCTGCGCACGGTGCGGTCGAACCACTCGCCGAGGGTGACGCCTGCCGCCAGCGCGCAGCCGATGCCGAAGGCCGACAGCAGCTGGTTTGCTCCGATCAGCAGTTCGTCGTTGAGCAGTGCGTAGAGCCCTCGATAGACCTTGAGGCCCGGCAGCAGCGGCGTGATGCCCGCGACCGCGACGACCAGCGGGGGAGTCAGCGCACGGCGGGCCATCAGACCACCCGCCAGGCCGACGAGCGTCGCGGCGACGCCGGAGGACATCACCGGACCGAACCCGGCCTGCTGGATGAGCAGGAAACAGATGGTGCCTGCCGCGCCACTGCCCGCGGCCGCGGCGAGGGCCCGGCGTTCGGCGTAGCAGGCGAGCGCGAACGCCAACGCCGCCACCGCGCCGGCCACGATCTTCACCGGCAGGTCGGTGATGTCGCCGGCGGAAGTCAGGTACACCGGCGGCACGGTGGCGTCGAGCAGGTCGGCGATGCGCAGGGTGAGCGCGATGCCCGCGATGATGCCGCCGGTCATCATCATCACCTCGAGCATGCGGGCCGTCGCGGTGATGGGTGCGCCGGTTATCGCGTCCTGCACCGAGCCGACCAGCTGTAACCCACTGAGCAGCACGGTGATCCCCGCCGCGATGATCAGGGTCGGGTCGACATCGATCCGCAGGCGCGCGGCCAGGCCCGCCAGCACGATGGCCGGGATCGCCGCGATGGCGCCGCCGACCATGTGCTGGAAGAAGAACGGCAGACCATAGCGATTGAGGACGCGATTGGTGCGGTCGATCGCCGCGGTGGTCGCGAAGCTGACCGCGGCCACCACGGCACCGCCGCCGAGCAGCGCGGCGATCGCCGCCGCCATCAGCGACCACGCGGCGGTGGCGGTCCACCGGTGGTAGGGGTGCGGCGCCTGCGTGATCGCGTCGAGCGCGGCGCGAGCCTCGCCCGGCGGGACCACTTCGTTGCGGATGCGGCGGGTCAGGCGGTCCACGGCGGCGAGCCGGGTGAAATCCAGGGCGCGGTAGTGCACGATCCGCATGGTGCTGGCCGGTGGCAGCGCGGGCCCGCGGTCGGCCCAGATACGAATGGCGTCGTAGGTGACGTCGATGCTGCAGCGCGACAGCCCGTAGGTGGCGGCGATGAAGCGCACCGCGTTGGTCGTGTCCACCACGCCGGTGCCGGAGGACAGCACCACCTCGCCGACCCGGACGGCGAGATCGAGGACTTCGGTGACCCGGGCGTCGTCGGTGAGATCGATCGGCTGCAACGGCGTCGGCGCGGTGACGATGGTGTCCGCGGTCGCCTGCCGGTCCGCGACCAGCAAACCCACGGCCTGGCTGACGACGGGAATCGGCCGGGCGCGCCGCAGGCGAAGCCCGCGACGCCAGCCGAGGTGATCCACCCGTCCGGTGGTCACATCGCCTACGGAAGATGCGTCAGGACTCATGGAGGCGAACCTAGTCATCCGGCGTGCCCTTGGCATCCGTGCGGGTCGCGGGCGGGCGGGCCGGTCGCGCTGCGCCCTTGGTCGGAACGCCGAATCGTGGTAGAACTTGTTCTAGTTTCAGCGATGGGAGCGCGTACGGTGCGGTACGGAATCGTGTTGTTCACCAGCGATCGGGGGATCACCCCCGCGGATGCGGCGCTGGCCGCGGAGCGTGCCGGGTTCGACACGTTCTATGTGCCCGAGCACACACATATCCCGGTGGTCCGTGCGGCGGCGCACCCGCGCACCGGCGACGCGAGCCTGCCCGACGATCGCTATCTGCGCACCCTCGACCCGTGGGTCGCGCTCGGAACCGCCGCGTCGGTGACCGAGCGCATCGGGCTGTCCACCGCGGTGGCGCTGCCCGCGGAACACCATCCGATCACGCTGGCCAAGACCATCGCCTCGCTGGACCACCTGTCCGGCGGCCGGGTCAGCCTCGGCGTCGGATTCGGCTGGAATACCGACGAACTCGCCCATCACGGTGTTCCCGCGGGCAAGCGCAGGACCGTGCTGCGCGAGCATCTGGAGGCCATGCGGGTGCTGTGGACCGAGGAGGAGGCCGGCTTCGACGGCGAGTTCGTCACCTTCGGCGCGAGCTGGTCCTGGCCGAAGCCGGTGCAGAAGCGCATTCCGGTCCTGCTCGGTGCGGCGGGCACCGAGAAGAACTTCACCTGGCTGGCGAAACACGCCGATGGCTGGATCACCACGCCGACCGAGGACGGCCTGGACGAGAAAATCGCTTCGTTGCGGCGGATCTGGGACGAGCACGACCGCGCAGGCAGGCCCGACGTCGTCGCGCTGGCCGGTCGCTACGACGCCGAGCAATTGACGCGCTGGGCCGAATCCGGCGTCACCGAAGCGGTTTTCGGGTTGCCCGACCGTCCGGTGGAGGACGTGCGGGCCTACCTCACCCGGTTGGCCGGGAAGCTGGGGATCGAGCACACCCGGTGACGCATCGACGGTGCCGCCGGGCGTTGTCGGCAAGCCACAATCCACGACAGATGCCGTCCGACACCCACAGTCCGATCCGCGGCATGCCGCCACCGTCACGGATCACCGGCTGCGCGCCGCCTGCGACGCACCTGCCGTGGACGCGGGCTGCTTCAACCGGCTCTAGCGGTATCGGGCCATCGAAACCCGAGGGACAGACCCGTGCTCTTCTATCGATGCACACCCGATCTGCACCTTGTCATCTGCAGCAGGGGAGTCAGCTGGAGGCCACTTGGCAAGGACTGAAGTATCTGACTAAAGTCAGATAAATGAACAAGGGGCAGATCGACCAGGTGCGTCAGTTCAACCGCATCGTCACCGAGCGGGTCGGCGTACTCCAAGACGATTACCTGGGTATGGACCGACCCATCGGAGAGGCGAGACTGCTCTGGGAGATCGACGAACCAGGGCGTGACGTGCGTTGGTTGCGGCAACGGCTCGGCCTGGACTCCGGCTACATGAGCCGGCTACTGCGCTCCATGCAGGCCGATGGCCTGATCACCGTCGAACCGCAAGCCGATGACCGACGAGTCCGCACTGTGCGACTTACCCCCATCGGCCGGATCGAACGTGATCTTCTCGATCAACGCAGCGACGAGCTGGCGGGCCGTCTGCTCGAGCCGCTCAACCCCGCCCAGCGTGACCGACTTGTGACGGCAATGGAGGAAGTGGGCCGACTGCTGACCGCTACCATGGTCACCCTCGACACCGTCGCTCCCGATCACCCCGACGCCGAATACTGCTTGCAGTCCTACTACGCCGAAATGCGGGAACTCTTCGATACCGGATTCGATCCTGCCAAAAGCCTGCTGCCCGACGCGAATGAACTAGCGGCTCCGCACGGCCTGCTCTTGATCGCTCGCCTCCACGGCCAACCCGTCGGTTGTGCCGGACTGAAACTGCCGCCCTGCACGCCACCGGAAATCAAACGAATGTGGGTAGCTCCCCATGTTCGCAATCTCGGCCTCGCCCGCAGATTTCTCGCCGAACTCGAAGCGCGGGCCGCCCGGCTCGGGCACAGCACGCTCCTCCTGGACACCAATAAGGCCTTGACTCCCGCCATCAACCTCTACCGCTCCTACGGCTTCACGGAAACCGCCGCCTTCAATGACGAGCCATACGCTCATCACTGGTTCGAGAAACGAATCATCACAACGATATCCGGCTGATGAGTGTTGGTACGGGTGGTTGCTTGACTTCCGGCCGGGATGTCGGGTCACTGCTGCTACGGCCACAAGGCCGGATTCGTGGAAGAGTGCGTAGATTCCCAACTCGGACAGCCGGCGGGAGTGAAAATGTCAACCGGTGTCATCAATGATCGTGAACGCGGCGATGCCCCTCGTTTTTCTACGCGCGCGATCGCGCACGTGCGTACCGGCCTACTTCGGACACTACGCGGCATGCACCGCCAGTACACCTTGTGGGCTGCTGGTTATCTAGCGAGATTCGCCTGACAACATCACCTACAACCGGCCGAGGAATTCGCGGATCAGTGGGACGACCTCGTCGAGGTGCGTTTCGAGCAGCCAATGGCCACCGTCGAAGACGTGGAGTTCGGCATCGGGGTGGTCGCGGTGATAGGCGCGGGCAGCTGGTTCGGGCATGTAGCCGTCGTTGCGGCCCCAGATGATCAAGGTCGGTGGGCGATGCTCGCGCAGGTAGGCCTGTTGGATAGGGAACCAAGCGACGGTATGGCGTTGGTCGGCGAGGAGATTCACGAGGTTGGCCTGCCGTTGCGGTGGGCTCGTCACCGACCACGCGAGTTTCCAGAGGTCCGGGCTCACCCGATCGGCGAGATGGTCGGGTAACTCTCCGAGGAACTCGCCCCGGAAGCCCGCTTCGCTGACCGCTGCCGCGAGGTCGGTCCGGCCCTGCTCGGTGGGATTGTTCCAGAACTGCTTGAGAGGTGCGTATTTCGGTCCGTGTTCGTCTTCGTAGATATCGCCGTTCTGAACGATGAGGCCGCGGACTCGTTCGGGTGCGTCGATCGCCAGACGCAGTCCGAACTGGGAGCCGTAGTCGTGGAGGTAGATCACGTATTCGGTGAGGTCGAGCGTCTCGACGAAGCGGCGTAGGTACACCGAGTAGCCGTCGAAGGTATAGGCGAAGTTCGCCGGGGCATCGCTGTAGCCGAAACCGGGCAGATCCGGTGCGATCGTCCGCCAACGATCGGCGAGTGCGGGCATCAGGTCGCGGAATTCGAATGACGACGAGGGGTAGCCGTGGGGCAGTAGGACGATCGGGCCGTCGGCGGGGCCCGCTTCTCGATAGAAAGTTTCGATGCCGTCGACGGTGATCCAGCGATGCCGTGTGCTCATTGAGGGTGTCTCCTGGTGAGTATTTCCGAGCCCGCACCGGGCGGCAGACACCCGGACGGGGCTGACTTGTCGGATCGGCTGAGGCAGGGCAGGCCTGTATGAATTCGGGCTGGGCACCGCCACAGCCGATAGTAGAAACGCGAATCGACAACTCAGCACACTAATCGCGTCTGCGCAGCGCCACCACACCCGCGATGACGCCGACCACGACGACGGCGGTCGCGCCGAGTCCCGCGAACAGAGGCCATCGGCTTCTCGGCCCGGAGTCCGCGCCCGCTGCCTCCGTGCGCTGCGCGGCCCGCTGCGTATCGGCTTTCTCCCCGAAGACGCCATCGGCGACGCCGGAGGAGTACGTCGGCCCTGGTTCCCGATGGCCGGTGACGCTCAGATCCAGCCGGATCGGCACCGGCGCCGCGTCGCCCTCCTCGAAGGTGGAGCCGAGCTTCACCGCGATGTAGTACCAGCCCGGCACCGCCTGCCTGCGCGCCTTGCTGTCGCCCGCGGTCCGGTTGGCGTAGCGGATCGGAACCGTCGCCATCGGGTCCTGGTTCGGCAACACCTGGTTGGTGCCGGTGTAGGCGGCGAAGTCGGAGCCGATCTCCTGGCGGATCGGGTTGTAGAGCGTGGTGTTGATATTGGACAAGTTGCCCAGCCCGCGCCCGCCGTTGCCGACGAAGCGCACCCGGTAGGCCAGGCCCTGACCCCAGTCCAGCCGGACACGGTAGAACACGAACTCGCCTTGCCGCAGGGTGTCGCTGTAGCGGCCGCTACCCGTCAGCGGCGCGGCCACGTTGAACGATCCGCCGCCGGACACGGGAGTGTCCGATCCGGTCGGCTCGGTGAACGCGGTCGGCGTCGTCGTGGGGGCTGTGCCCGTGGCGGCCGCGGCAGGCTCGATGCCCACCAGCAGTTCGATCGGCAAACGCTCCGGTACTCCGGCGGAGACCTTGTCCCAGGTCAGCCCGAAGGAATAGCGGCCGCCGCCGCGGCAGTCGTCGCTGCCGCCGCGCTCCTTGGTCGCGCCGTCGAAGGCTTTGGCGATGGTGAGCGCCACGCCGTCACTGGATTTGGTGGTCAGCTCGGATTCGAAGACGTGGCAGTCCTGACCGTTCGCGCCGTAGACGCGTAGTTGCAGTGTGTTCATGTCGTCGGTGGCGGAGACGTCCCGGAGACGGGGAAACGACACCGTGCCACTGAAATAGGCGGTCGCGCCCGCGGGCACGTCCACCGACCAGTACCGCTTCTCGCGCTGTCCGATGGTGTCGAGGTACTGGCCGGGCGCGGCGATCGGTGCGGTCTCGTGACTGCTCGTGCCCGTGATGGGCGTTCCCGCGGCGCGGTAGTTGCGCAGGGCCGCGGCGCTCACGCGCGGCAGGACCCGCTCCAGTGCCCGCCCGTCGGCGGCATCGGTGTAGGTGCCGCCGGTGGCCTGCGCCATGCAGGTCAGCTGGGATCGGGCGGCGGCGTCCACCGCGAACCCGATCGCGTGCACGACCAGATCGATCCCGCGCTGCTTCACTTCCCGCGCCACTTCGCACGCGTCAGGTGGGGCGCAGGTGTCCTCGCCGTCGGAGACCAGCACGATCGAGCGCGGACCGGAGCCGGGCAGGGCGTCGGCGGCCGTACGCAGCGCGGGGCCCATGGGCGTCCAGCCACGCGCCCGGATGCCGTCGACGGCGGCGGTCAGCGCGACCTTGTCGAGCGGGTCGGCCCTCCGCAGCAGGTGGACGTCCCGGCATCCGGCGGCCTTGTCCGACTCCGCGCTCCCGGTGCTCGTGCCGTATGCCACGAGCCCGACCTTCGACTCGGCGGGGGCGGACCCGACGAAGGCGCGGACGGCGTTCTTGGCGGCGTCCATCATGGTGCCCGCAGGATCCGGCCGCAGCATCGAGCCGGAGGCATCCAGGATCAACATGGTCGGGGCGTACCGCGGTGGCTGTTCGGTGCGGTCCGGCTGGGCAGCCGCACCGGGCGCGGCGAGTGCCGCGCCGATCAGACAGGTGGTGAGCGCGGCGATGAACTGGGTGATTCTCGGCATGGTCCTCGTCGATGGGTTCGCCTGCGATGGCGCACGGCGCGGCAAATCGGGTCCCGGTGACCGTATTGGCCGATCCTGCCGCGCCGCGAGCCGAACTGCCCCCTGACGGGAAGCGGCCCGCGCGAAGAAGCTTCGCGCGGGCCGGGAGGGCGTCGTCAGCGCAGGTCACGTCTGCGGAACGCCGCGACGCCGATACCGAGCAGGAGCGCGGCGACCGCGAGCAGCCACAGCACCGGCTGGGCATGGAACTCGGCGCCGGGCACCTTCGGCGGATGGACGAACGGCACCAGATCGACCATCCACTGCGGCAGCCCGTCCAGCGAACCGACGAAGAAGATCACCACCATGGTGCTGAGCACACCCCACGCGACCGGAGCGAACCGCGGCGCCAGACCGTAGAGCGCCACCGCGATGCCCGTGACGACCCAGACCGCGGGCACCTGCACAGCCGCGGCGCCGATCGACTGGGGCAACTTCGTACCGAGATCGCCGTCCGAGGCGCCGTACACGATGCCGATCGCCACACCGGAGACCAGCAGCGCCGCCGCGGGACCCAGCAGCGCGAAGCCGATGTGGCTCAGCGCGTAGCGACCGCGGCCGACGGCGCCGGACAACGTGGCCTCCACCCGCGCGCTGGACTCCTCGTCGTGCAGCCGCAGGGCGGCGGAGACCGAGTAGGCGGCCGCGGCCGCGGCCAGCATCGTGATCGCGTAGGTGACGAAGGAATCCTGCAGCTGCTGGGAGCCACCCATCCGGGTGACCATGTCACGAATGGACGCGCTGCCGTCGAGCATGTCGCCGACGCTGCTCACCGCGCCGCCGATCAGCAGGCCGTACAGGGCGAAGCCCACCGTCCAGGCCAGCAGGGTGCCACGCTGCAACCGCCAGGCCAGACCGAACGGGCCGGACAGGCCGGGCGCGGCGGCGGGTGGCCCGGGGCGCTCCGCGATGAGCCCCGAACCGATGTCGCGGTTGCCGAGCAACGCGTACGCGACAGCGGTGCCCAGCACCGCGACGGCGGCCGAGGCGATCAGCACCCACCACCGTTCGTCGGCGTACGGACGGATCTGCAGCGACCAACCGATCGGCGAGAACCAGGAGAGCACGCCGTTTCCGGCGTCGCCGACGGCCCGCAGGGCGAAGGCCGCGCCGAGGGCGCTGAACGCCACGCCGCGAGCCACTCGCGCACCGGCGCTCACCTGGGCGGCGACTCCCGCGACGGCCGCCCAGACGATGCCGGAAGCCGCGAGGGCGGCGCCGAAGGACACCGATCCCGCGCCGGGCAGGTCGGCGGCGGACAGCGACACAGCGCAAACGATCCCGGCCAGCAGCGCCCCGGAGTAGGTCATGATCAGCGTGGCGGTGAGACCTGCGTAGCGTCCGATGCTGGTGGCGCCCACCAGTTCGGCGCGCCCGGTCTCCTCTTCCACCCTGGTGTGCCGGATTACCGTGAGCACCGTGGCGATGGCGATCATGGTGTACATCGCGCCGGCTTTCCAGGTGCCGATCGATCCGAGCGCGGAGCTGAAGACCGGTCCGTACATGGCGATCAGCGCGGGACTGTCCGCCGTGGTGCGCGCGAAACTGTCCAGGGCGGCCTGGTTGTCGTACAGATCTTTCACACTGACGACCTGCAAGGCGGGCATCAGGCCGATGAGCAGCGTCCACAGCGGCAGCACGACCCGATCGCGCCGCAGGTACAGCCGTAGCAATCGCCCGGTGCCCGCGAAGTCGCCGGATACGCCGAATACCGGCGCGGCGGCGGCGCGGCCCGCGATGGCGGTGGTCATGCTCGCACCTGCTCCCCGGTGGCCGTCGCGGTCTCGGTGCTGTGGCCGTCGACGTGGTAATGCCGCAGGAACAGCTCCTCCAACGTCGGCGGGGTGCTGGTCAGGCTGCGCACGCCGGCATCGCCGAGCACCCGGATCAGCTCGCCGAGGTGTTCGTTGTCGACCTGGCAGCGCAGCGTGTGGTCATCGAACTCGATGTCCGCCACACCAGGGATGCGACTCAGATCGCCCGCGTCGCCGGTCAATTCGGCGGTGATCGACGTGCGGGACAGATGGCGCAGCTCCGACAGCGAACCGCTCTCCACCGTGCGGCCGGCCCGGATGATGGTCACCCGCTCACACAGCACTTCGACCTCGGACAGGATGTGGCTGGACAGCAGGACGGTCGCGCCGCGCTGCTGCGCCTCGTGCACGCACTCCCGGAAGACCTGTTCCATCAGCGGGTCCAGGCCCGAGGTCGGCTCGTCCAGCAGCAGCAGCCGCGCGTCCGAGGCCAGTGCGGCGACCAGCGCGACCTTCTGGCGGTTGCCCTTGGAGTAGGTGCGCGCCTTCTTGCGGGGGTCGAGGTCGAAGCGCTCGATCAGCTCGTCCCGCCGTTTCTCGTCGATGCCGCCCCGCATCCGGCCGAGCAGGTCGATGGTCTCGCCGCCGGAGAGCGAGGGCCACAGCGTGACATCGCCCGGCACATAGGCTAATTCGCGGTGCAGGGCGACCGCGTCGGCCCAAGGATCGCGGCCGAACAGCCGGGCCTGTCCTCCGGTGGCGCGCAGGATGCCCAGCAGCACCCGGATGGTGGTGGACTTGCCCGCGCCGTTGGGGCCGAGGAAGCCGTGGATCTCGCCTTCGGCGACCGTGAGGTCGAGGCCGTCCAGCGCGGTGACGTGACCGAAAGTCTTGCGGAGGCCGCGGACTTCGATGATGTCGGACATCACTTCTCCTTGGTGAAAGTGTCCAAGATCGTGGGATCGGTGAGCAGACCCTGGGTGTAGAACTCCAGGGCCGGTGGGGTGAGTTCATCGCTGAGCTCGCGAATCGCCTTGCGATAGTCGATCTTTTCGTCGCGGTGCTGGCGCATCTGCATGTACAGCATGGTCGCGCCGACGTTCAGCATCATCAGGTAACGCGCGCGCGCCGCGGGGTCGCGACTCGGCTTGATGGCGCCCGCCTGAACCGCCCGCTCGAGGTACCCCTCGGCGTCGGCGACCATGTGCTCGAACAATGATTCCGCCATCGGTCCCCCCGCCTGAAGGCTGCGCACCATATAGGCGACCAGCGGTGCGTACGACTCGAGTTCGGCCAGAGACTCGAGCATCCCCGCCTTCATGGACGACGCGGTGATCGCCTTGACCTTCTCGTCGCGGATCAACTGCAGGACCCGCTCGTCGCAGGCGGCGCGCAGGCCGTCCTTGGAACCGAAGTGATGGTTGACCAACCCGGGGGAGACGCCGGCGGCGGCGGCGATCTTGCGGACTCCGACTTGGAATCCGTGTTCGCCGAAGACCTCGATCGCGGTATCGCGAATGCGGGCCGCGGTGGTCAGGTCCTCGGTGGATCCTTGCGGAACGGGCTGTTGATTAAACACATGTTCAGTATATTAAACAGTTGTTCAACGGTCTAGCAAGACCCTCCCGCGGACTTGTCGCGCATCACGGTTTGCCGCCGGTGTACGGGGCTATCGTCGAGTTATGACTAGCGGCACGGCAACGACGGCGGACCACCTACGCGCGGCACTCGACGGACCTTGGGCGGCCGTCCGGGAGGAAGCCCGGATCTTGCTGGCCGGGGAGGAGTTCACCGGCGACCCCTACCTCGACTTCAAGGCCGCTCGGGCCCGGGTGCTCGACCAGATGAAGGCCGTTTCCACGATGGGGTTCGCCGAGCGCGGCTTCCGCCGGGAGAACGGCGGCACCAGCGAGCCGGGAGCGGCGGTGGTCGGCATGGAGATGCTGGCCTACGCCGATCTGTCGCTGTGGGTGAAGGCCGGCGTGCAGTGGGGGCTGTTCGGCGGGGCCGTGGAGAACCTCGGCACCGAACGGCACCGGGAGTACATCGAGCGCCTGATCTCCTTGGACCTGCTCGGATGCTTCGCCATGACCGAGTCCGGGCACGGCAGCGACGTCGCGAACCTGGAGACGACGGCGACCTACGATCCGCAGACCCAGGAATTCGTCGTGCACTCGCCCACTCCGTCGTCCCGCAAGGACTACATCGGCGGCGCGGCCGAACACGCCAGGATGGCCGCGGTGTTCGCGCAGTTGATCACCCGTGGCGAGAACAAAGGCGTGCACTGCCTGCTGGTGCCGATCCGCGACGAGAACGGCGCCGACCTGCCCGGCGTGACCACCTATGACGACGGTCTCAAAGGCGGCCTGCCCGGCGTGGACAACGGGCGCATCGTCTTCGATCACGTGCGAGTGCCACGGGAGAACCTGCTCAACCGCTATGCCGACGTCGCGCCGGACGGCACCTACAGCTCCGAGATCGAGAACCCGAGCCGTCGGTTCTTCACCACTCTCGGCACCCTCGTGCGCGGCCGGGTCAGCGTCGGTGGCGCGGCCGCGGCCGGCGCGCGGGTCGCGCTGAGCATCGCGGTGCGCTACGCGCTGCAGCGCCGCCAGTTCTCCGACCCGGACACCGGGGTGGAGACGGTGCTGCTGGACTACCGCAGCCATCAGCGCAGGCTGCTGCCGTTGGTCGCGAAGTCCTACGCACTCGCCTTCGCGCAGAACGACCTGGTGCGCCGGATGCACCTGGTGCAGACCGGCCAGAATCTCGAGGCGGGCGCGCAACGCGCGCTGGAGAAGCGCGCCGCCGGCCTGAAGGTCGCGCAGACCAGGCACGCCACTCGCGCCATCCAGGAATGCCGCGAAGCATGCGGCGGCGCGGGGTATCTCACGGAGAACCGGCTGGTCACCTTGAAGGCCGACACCGACGTGTTCACCACCTTCGAGGGCGACAACGTCGTGCTCACCCAGTTGGTGGCCAAGGAATTGCTCACCGCCTATGCCGATGAGGTGCGCGACCTGGACGCGCTGGGCTGGGTGCGCTTCGCCGCGACCATGGCCGGTGACGTGGTGCGCAAGCGATCCGGCGTGCGTCAGCTGATCCAGACGCTGCGCGACCGCAGCGGCGAGTCCATCGATGAAGGCGATCTGTCGCGCCGGTCGGTGCAGCTGCAGTTGTTCGCCGACCGCGAGGACTACTTGGTCCGCACGGCGGCGCACCGGCTGCGCGCGAGGGCCGAGGAGACCGGTCCGTTCGAGGCGTTCAACAACGCCCAGGACCACATCCTGGCCGCGGGGTCGGCGCATATCGAGCGCCTCGTGCTCGAGGCGTTCATCGAGGGCATCGCCGATATCGAGGATCCGGACGCGCGCGAACTCGCCGAGTGGATGTGCGACCTGTTCGTCTACACCACCATCGAGGAGAACCAGGCCTGGTTCATCATGCACCGGTTCATGTCGGTGGAGCGGGCGAAAGCGATCCGCCGTGGCGTCAACGAGCTGGTCGACCGGCTACGGCCGCACGCTCTGACGCTGGTCGAGGCCATGGGTGTGCCGGAGTCGATGCTGCGCGCCGCCATGCTCGACGACGCGAGCGTCTTCGACCGGAACCAGCCGATCTCGGCGCCCTCGTAACAGACGCCCTGGTCGGGGACCGCGGGCTTCTGCCGCGGGCACTGGTCAGGTTGCGCCCGCGCAGGCCAGGCCGTCCGCGCTACACCGCGGCCGGTCAGCCCGGACCGTACGCGGTGATCGCGGTGACCACGAACCACACGATCCAGACGAAGCCGACCACCATCCCGATCGCCAGGACAGTACGCATCACCGCCCGGCCGAAGTCGAGGTCACCGGCCTCTCGGGGATACAGCTTCCACGGGCTGTACCACGGCGCCCGGATGGCGAAGGCGGACGCCTGCGCCTCCCGTTCGGCCTGCGCGAGCTCCTCCGCGTACGCCTCGGCCTGCGCCTGGTTGGGACCGCCGTGCCAGAGCGTGATGTCGATCGGGCCGAGGAAGCCCTCGTTGAGCAGGTCCTGCGGGGCGGGGAGATAGGGCAGGATGCCGAGTCCGCGGAACGCGACGGCGACGTCGTTGGCCGTCCAGAGGTGCTTCTCCTGCGCGGCGAGGGCTTCGAAGTAGTGCCGCAAGCGGCCGGGATCGTCGCCGAGGATCACGTCGAAGCTCGGATCGGCCCATCGCTGTTCGAGCTGGAGCTGAGCGCCCGGCATCGTGACCAACAGCGCGACGCCGTGGACGACGCGCTGCCCGAGACCACGGGCGGCCAGCCACTCCTGCAACGCGAAGGTGTGCTCGCGGGACTTGTCCACCGGTGTGCGGCGATCGCGGCTCTCCGTCGCGACCGGCTCGCCGTCGATCGACCACGGCCCGTTCAGCGGGACCTCCAGCACACCGTCCTGGCGGGAGACGAGCGCGTCGGCCTCGATCACCACGCAGCTGGTCGGCGTCCAGATCACAGCGTCGAACTGGTGCAGCCGATTCTTGTGGAACAGGCTGCAGGTGATCGTCGCGACACCATGCGGACTGTCGGGGTCCTTCCAGGTGCGCAACCAATCGATCAGCGCGCGCTCGGCATTGGTGCCTGCGGCGTTCTGGACTCGCACGAGCATTGGCGACCGCCCTTCACGTCGACACTCGACAGAGGACAGGATACGAGGTGGCGCAACGGGTTCGCCGCGCGCACGCCGACGCATGGCGTGTCGGCTGTCGGCGCCGCTCCCGTCGCGCGGGCTCTACGCCGGTTCTTCGGCCGGGATCCGGCCCGCCCGCACGGCCGCGAGCAACTCGGCGTGATCGGCTTCGGTGCGGTCGGCATAGCGCACGGCGAAGGCGGCCACCGCGTCGTCGAAGCGCTCGTCGCCGTCCAGATATCCCGACAGCAGACGCGGATCCAGCGAGCGGGAGTGAGCCCTGGCCAGCAACGCGCCCGCCAGCCGTCCGTAGTCGTCGAGGTCGCTCGCGGGCAGCTCGGCGGGATCGATGCTGCCCTTGAGATTGCGGAATTGCCGTACGATAAACGGCATTTCGGCGCCGCCTCCGTCCGGATCGAGAGACGTCCATCCGAGCAGGATGTCCGATTCGGACTGAACCAGCCTGGCTCCCCGCACGATTCGCTCACCCTCGTGCCGCACCGGGGGCGTCGGCAGGAACGGGGCGAGTGCCGCGGAAGGGGCCTGCTTCACCTGCAGGACAAGCGCTTCGCCGTCGTTGCCGTGCAGCAGCGCGAGATAGGTGCGCAGGCCGACGCTTCCGGTCCCGACGATCCGGAAAGCGATGTCGGACACGGCGAATCGAGCCAGCAGGTTGCGCCGCGACTCGGGCAGGGTGTCGGCGTAGCGCTCCAGCCCGCCGATCACCGCCTCGGCGACGCGCTCGTCCACCCTGGTGAGAATCGGGGGATCGCTGACGAAGCGGTGCTTGCGGATGCCGGTCTGGTGATCTTCCAGGTGCGCGGTCCACTTGGCCACCACTTTGGCGCTGGTGTTCTTGCGCGCCTTCTTGGCGGCCTTCTGGAAATCGTCGAGCAGCGCGTCGGCCTTGGCCTGGGTGATCACCGACTCGTCCGGAAGCGCGCACCAGGACGTCATGAACGGCATCGCGGCCAGCTCGTCCACGGCCAGGCGGTAGGAGCGGGCGGCATCGCGCGCCGCGGTGCGGCACTCGTCCTCGTCGGCGCCCGCCTCGCGCCCGGCCAGTACCAGGCTGGCCGCGAGGCGCTCCAGATCCCATTCCCAGGGTCCTTCGACGGTCTCGTCGAAGTCGTTGATGTCCATGATGATCTCGCCGCGCGCCGTGCCGTACAGGCCGAAGTTCGCCGCGTGCGCGTCACCGCACAGCTGGGCCGGGAGCCCACTGTCCGGGCCACCCGCCAGATCGGCCGCCATCAAACCCGCCGCGCCCCGGTAGAAGGTGAACGGCGAGCTGATCATCCGCCCGATGCGCAGCGGTATCAGGTGCGGCAGCCGCCCGGCGTTGCTCGCCTCGACGAAGTCGAGCACGCCCGGCCGCCGCACGCTGGTCGCCTCCCTGTCCCTGGCGATGACCGGAACCCGCTGACGCAGCGCGCGGCCCCGCGCGTGGACCTCCTCGGCGGGCACGTAGGAGCGCAGGTCGATACCACTGTCTGACACAACGGATCACGCTAGCCGGTGCGGACCGCCACCGCCGCGTGGTGTCGCCGCACCGCACCGGCGCGCGGGGCGGCACGGGCTCGATCGGCAGCCGCAGCGCGGCCCGGTCCCGACGCGGGGACCGCGGGACGCGCGGGGGACGCCGGCGATGCGCCGGTAGGGCGACCCCAGCTCCGGCCTGGTCTCGGGCTCGTCACGGTTGGGCCAGAACGCCATCGCGCGCTCGGCCTGCGCGGTGATCGTCAACGACGGGTTCACGCCGAGGTCGGCGGTCACCGCCGACCCGTCCGCCGCATGCAGGCCGGGATGACCGTAGACCCGCTGGTACGGGTCGACCACGCCGGTCTGCGGGCTGTCGCCGATCACGCATCCACCGATGTAGTGCGCGGTGGCCGGGATGTCGAACACGTCCATGATCAATCCGTGGGTGTCGCCGTCGACCTTCGCCTCGAACCGGCGGCCGATGTCGTGGGCCAGCGGGATCCAGGTAGGGGTTCGGCTGGCCGGTGCCCTGCCTGGTGCGCAGCCGCCCACGCCTGCGGAACGAGGTCAGCGAGTTGCGGGCGCCACACAGCGGCCCGCACGATGAGAAAATTTTCCGATCATTCTGTCACCGCCGCGTTGTGGCGGAAACCATCCTCGCACGGGCCCGGCGCGCCGATAGCCGGAAATTCGGCGCGTGGAGATGGCGGGGAACCGGGTCGATGGGGTATGCACGGGTCGTGACAACCGAATCGGGCACAGCGCAACCGGAGGAACGCGCCGGCGGAGTGCGGGGCGTCTTCGCCGACCGCATCCTGACCGTGCCGAACGCGCTGAGCGTGCTGCGCCTGCTGGGCGTGCCACTGTTCCTGTGGTTGCTGCTGATCGAGCGGGCCGATGGCTGGGCGTTCGCGTTGTTGGTCGCCAGCGGCCTGACCGACTTCCTGGACGGCAAGCTGGCCCGGCTGCTGGACCAGTCCTCGCGGCTGGGGGAGCTGCTGGACCCGTTCGTCGACCGGCTCTATCTGGTCACCACGCTGGCGGCCTTCGTGATCCGCGGTCTGATGCCGTGGTGGGTGGCGGCGATCCTGGTGGGGCGCGACCTCGTACTCACCGCGACGCTGCCGGTGTACAAACGCCGCGACCTGCCTCCGCCGGAGGTGATCTACCTGGGCAAGGCGGCCACCTTCGCGCTGATGTCCGCCCTGCCCTGGCTGCTGGCCGGGCAGATGGACTGGGCGGCCGCCGGTTTCGGGCGCGCCTTCGGCGGGGCGCTGTTGATCTGGGGCACGGCGGTCTATGTGTGGACCGGCGTGCTCTACACCGCTAGAGCCATCGCGGTCGCAAGAGCGATACCGGCTGTGGGGCACCGAACGGCGTAGCCGATAGAGTTTGCGTGCAACGTTCAAAAGAAAGGACGGCCCGTGACCCAGACCCCCGAGGATCTGCTCTACACCGAGGAGCACGAGTGGGTACGCCGGATCGCCCCGACCCGGGTGCGGGTGGGCATCACCGACTACGCCCAGTCTCAACTCGGTGACGTTGTGTTCGTGCAGCTGCCCGAGACGGACGCGGACGTGGCCGCCGCGGACAGCATCGCGGAGGTGGAGTCGACCAAGAGCGTGTCGGACATCTACGCCCCTCTGAGCGCGAAAGTCGTTGCGGTGAACGACAAGCTGACCTCGGAGCCGGAGACGTTGAACGCCGACCCCTACGGTGAGGGGTGGTTGTTCGAGTTGGAGGTTCGCGATGCGGCGAGCCTCGACGCGACACTCGGTGAACTGCTGGATGCCGCAGGTTATCAAGGAGTTATCGGGGGCTGAAGCAGCCTTCCCAGTTCTACCTGCACGGGTGCGGCCCGGCAGGGTACGGTCAATGCCAACAGATGCCCCGGCGCCCCCGCCGGGAATCCGAGAGACTCGACGGCAGGTCGTGGTGCCAGAGGTATCACCTGCTTGCATGGGATAATCAGGTTCGAGGAGGAGAGAAACGGTGAGCGAGAACAAAGACCCGGGTTACGGGGAGACCGCGGCCGAGACGACGTCGGTCTTCCGCGCGGATTTCCTGAACGAGGTCGACGCGTCGCGCTCCGGAGAGCAGACCGGCGAGCAGCCGGTCCAAGGGGTCGAGGGTCTGCCCGTTGGCGCGGCCCTCCTGGTCGTCAAGCGCGGCCCGAACGCGGGCTCGCGGTTCCTGCTGGATCAGCCGACCACGTCGGCCGGCCGTCACCCCGACAGTGACATCTTTCTCGACGACGTCACCGTCAGCCGTCGGCACGCCGAGTTCCGTCAGGACGACGACTCGTTCCAGGTCGTCGACGTGGGCAGCCTGAACGGCACGTACGTGAACCGGGAGCCGGTGGACTCCTCGGAACTGCAGAACGGTGACGAGGTGCAGATCGGCAAGTTCCGGCTGGTGTTCCTCACCGGACCGCGCGCCCAGGTGACCGACTCGTCGGCGGGCGCGGGGAGTCTATGACAACGTCGGCGCTGGGTCGTATACCTCATGAAAGGCTCGTGATCATGAAGGACCTGGCGCTGTGACCGGTGCGGCGCAGTGGGCACGCGGAGGGATGTCGATCGGCTCCGTGCTCGACCTGCTGCGCCCCGACTTTCCCGACGTCACCATCTCCAAGATCCGCTTCCTGGAAGCGGAGGGCTTGATCCGGCCGGAGCGGACGCCTTCGGGCTACCGCAGATTCTCCGTGGCGGATGTCGAACGGCTCCGGTTCGTGCTGACCGCGCAACGCGATCAGTACCTGCCGTTGAAGGTGATCAAGGAACAGCTCGAGGCCATCGACAGCGGTGCGGCGACGCTCGGCGTGCGGGAAGCCCGCGCCCGAGCGCACTCCGTCCGGTCCGGGGCGCCGGAGCCCGGACCCGGCGCACCCGATGCCGAACAGGCCGTACCGGGTTCCGACCGTGGCGGGCGCCCGGTGCCCCCGCCTCGGCGGCTCGGCGTCGTGCCGAGCGAGGTCTCCCCGGAAGATCTGCGGTTCGATCACGAAATCCGGGTGACCCGGGCTGATCTGCTCGACCAGGCCGGGATCGATGAGAGGTTCCTCATCGATCTCATCCGGGCGAACCTGATCACGCCCGGTCCGGCGGGTTACTTCGACGCCGATGCGGTCACGCTTGCCAAGACCGCGCGGGCGATGGCCGAATTCGGTTTGGAGGCACGGCATCTGCGTGCCTTCAAACTCGCCGCCGACCGCGAAGCCGCGCTCGTGGCGCAGATCGTCGCCCCGATCGCGAAGAGCCGTGACGCGGGTGCGCGCGCCCGCGCGGAGGAGACGGTGCGCGAACTGGCCGCGCTGTCGCTGACCCTGCACACCTGTCTGGTGAAGTCCTCGGTCCGGGGGTCGCTCGGGGGCTGATCCCCGGCGCGCCCCGGGCTCGGAGGTTTCGCCGGACCGGCACTGTGATTTCGGCTGTGCAGACGGATCGCTGGACCGGTGCGGGTTCGCCTAGACTCGTGGTACGGCGAGCTCTGCAGCGGTCATGCCGGGCCGGCGGCGAGTATGGGAGGCAGTGCGATGAGCGAAATGCGCGTGATCGGCATCCGTGTCGAGCAGCCACAGAACCAGCCCGTGCTGTTGCTCCGCGAAGTGGCGGGCGACCGGTATCTGCCGATCTGGATCGGGCAAGCCGAGGCGACTGCGATCGTCCTCGAGCAGGAGGGGGTGACGCCGATCCGCCCGCTGACGCACGACTTGATCAAGATCCTGATCACCGAACTGGGGCACACCCTCAAGGAGGTCAGGATCGTGGATCTGCAGGAGGGCACCTTCTACGCGGATCTGGTCTTCGAGAACGATCTGCGGATCTCGGCGCGGCCGTCGGATTCGGTTGCGATCGCCTTGCGGGTGGGTTGCCCGATCCATGCCGAGGAGTCGGTTCTGGAGGAGGCCGGGCTGGTGATGCCGGACGAGCGTGAGGACGAGGTGGAGAAGTTCAAGGAGTTCCTCGAGTCGGTGTCCCCCGACGACTTCAAGGCGACCGACAGCTGAAGTAGAGGTCGAGACTTTTACCGCGCGTCGCGTTTGGCTCGATGACGTCGCTCCCTGGACAATCGTGGGGAGTAATCTCGACAGTTGGGCCACGACCGTTTCGGCCGAATCCGCACCGATTCGGTCGGTGACGGAGCCGGGTCATTGATGAGGCTGGGAATGCGTCGGCGAGGCAAGGGAGTGGTCAGTGGCAGAGCAATCGCAGGATGTGGTACAGCCAGGCCTGTTCCCCGACGACTCGGTACCTGACGATCTGGTCGGCTATCGCGTTCCCAGTGCATGCCAGGTGGCCGGAATCACCTACCGGCAGCTCGACTACTGGGCGCGCACCGGTCTGGTGGTGCCTTCCATCCGGAGCGCGGCGGGGTCGGGAAGTCAGCGGCTGTACTCGTTCAAGGACATTCTGGTCCTGAAGATCGTCAAGCGGTTGCTCGACGCGGGCATCTCGCTGCAGAACATCCGGATAGCCGTGGATCATCTGCGTAGCCGTGGCGTGCAGGACCTGGCGGGGATCACGCTTTTCTCCGACGGCACCTCGGTCTACGAGTGCACCTCGGCCGAAGAGGTCGTCGATTTACTGCAGGGCGGGCAGGGGGTCTTCGGGATAGCCGTCAGCGGCGCCATGCGCGAACTGACCGGCGCCATCGCGAATTTCCCCGCGGAGCGCGCGTCGGCGATCACCGAACGTCCCGAGGACGAGCTGTCGTTCCGCCGCAAGGCGCGGATGAACCGCAAGACCGGCTAGACCCCGCGCCGTTCGGCGCGGAAAGAAACAGGTGATGCGCACACACGGCCGGGTAGAGCGGGGCAGCCTCCCGGCCGTGCGTGTGTGAGAGCGCCGTCCGGCGGGGTGACCGGGCCGTGGCGGCAGCGAGAGGGGGGCCGCCGTGCGACTGGGCGACATCACCGGGCTCGTCGGGCCGATCGGCCGGATCGACGCGTTCCCGACCGTCGACGAACTGAACGGATTCGCCGACGCACTGGCCGCCGGCCATCCCGACCGGATCTCCATCACCGAACTCGGACGCTCCCGCGGGGGCGACCCGATCCGCGAGGTGACGGTCGGATCGGGTGACCGGCACATCTTGGTCTTCGGCAATCCGCATCCGAACGAGCCCATCGGCATGGCCACGATCCGCCACCTGCTCGGCCGGATGGTCGTGGACGAGACGGCGACCGTGGGCGCGACGTGGCATTTCGTGCTGTGCGTCGACCCGGACGGAACCCGGTTGAACGAAGGGTGGTTCGCCGGTCCGCACACCAGGACCGGCGTCGCACGCGGCTTCTACCGCCCACCCGCGGCCGAGCAACCGGAATGGTGCTTCCCGACCGTGTGGCGTGGCCGCCGCGTGGGCATCCCGCTCCCGGAGACGAGAGCGATGATGTCGCTGATCGACCGCACGCGGCCCGTACTGATCGCCTCGCTGCACAACGCCGAATTCGGCGGCGGGTTCTTCTACACATCCGGCGGCGACCCGGAGTACTGGTCGGCGCTGACCGCTCGCCTCGCCGCCGCCGACGTGCCGATCTACCACGGCGAACCCGACTCACCCGGCGCCCGCACGCTGGCCCCCGGAGTCTTCGAACTGCCATCCTTCGCGGCGATGGCCGACCTGCTCGCCGCGCAGGGTTTGGACTCGGTCGCCGCGCTGGGCGGGGGTGGCTGCCGCGACTACGCGGCGCGTTACGGCACGGCGATCCTGGTGTGCGAATTGCCGCTCTGGGTCGACGCGCGCATCGGCGACGCCTCGGCGGGCGACCGCGTACTGGGCGAGTTGCTCGACGC
Organism: Nocardia sp. CY15; assembly: GCF_009829295.1. Taxonomy (NCBI): domain Bacteria; kingdom Bacillati; phylum Actinomycetota; class Actinomycetes; order Mycobacteriales; family Nocardiaceae; genus Nocardia; species Nocardia sp. CY15. Next base: position 135,429 of record NZ_VUOT01000016.1, on the reverse strand, counting down.
CACCGCCGCCGACTACCGGGCCATGGCCGAGGTGGCCTCCGAGGTGCTCGCCCGCGTCGACGGCCGGTTGAGCGGCCGTAGCCCGTTCGAGCGGTCGGTCCGTGCGCTGGTCGCGGGGCTGCCCGGTCTCGCGGTGAGCAGACAGGCCGCACCGGAACGCAACCGCATCGCGACCAGGGGCGAGATATTCGTCGGGCGCTACGACTGGACCGCGATGCTGCGCCTGCGGCTGGGCGGCATGCTGCTGCGTCTGCTCGAGGACGAATACGCTCGCGACGCCGCACCGGTGCTGGCCGCCGAGCGCGACCGGTTCGCCGCGATATTCGACCAGTGGTGCGCCGACGTGGAGCAGAACGCGCCAGGTGTCGCGGTACCGCTGGCTCGTCTGGTGGGCATCCAAGCGGAGTCGATCGTGCTCGCCGCGACGAGGTTGCGCGCGGGCCTGGCCGTCTGACGGTCATTCTCCCTCGGTCTGGCGAGTGACCAGGACGACACGGCCCAGGCGGGGTCCGGTGGCGCGCCCCGGCGTGGCGGCGGCATAAACTGACGGTGCGTCGCCGCCGTGCGGGAGAGTCTCGGTCTCGAAACGAGTCCGAGCGCCGAAGGAGCAGCACCTCCCCGTCAATCTCTCAGGCAACAGGGACCGTGCGGGCTTCGGCGCCTCTGGAAAGCGGTGGCTTCGAGCCGCCCGCCCATGGGGAAAGGGGCTCGGCCACCGGTCGCGGCACCCGAATCTCTCAGGCGCCACGACAGAGGGGGAGGGCAGGTACCCGTCGACCGCCCGGTCGACCCGCCCGACCTTGGGAGCTGTTGTGACTCGCTCATTCGCCGACCGCCATATCGGACCCGACCGGGACGAACTAGCCCGGATCCTGGACGTCGTCGGCGTGCCGTCGCTCGACGAGCTGGCCGTCGAGGCGCTCCCGGCGAGCATCCTGGACAGCGACGGCCTTGCCGGACTGCCCGCGGCGGGCTCCGAGCACGAGGTGCTCGCCGAACTCGCGGCGCTCGCGACGTCGAACACCGTGGCCACCTCGATGATCGGCCTGGGCTACTACGACACGCTGACCCCGCCGGTGCTGGTGCGCAACCTCCTGGAGAACCCGGCCTGGTACACCGCCTACACCCCCTACCAACCCGAAATCAGCCAGGGCAGGCTCGAGGCCCTGCTCAACTTCCAGACCATGGTGTCGGAGCTGACGGGCATGGACGTCGCCAACGCGTCCATGCTGGACGAGGCCACCGCCGCCGCCGAGGCGATGACGCTGCTGCGTCGCGCGGGCCGGTCCTCTTCCGCCCGGCTACTGATCGACACCGACCTGTTCCCGCAGACCAGAACAGTGCTCTACACCAGGGCCGAGCCGCTGGGCCTGGAGATCGTCGAGGCGGATCTGTCCACGGGCGAACTGCCCGACGGGGAGTTCTTCGGTGTCCTGGCACAGACGCCGGGGGCCTCCGGCCGGATTCTCGACCGGACCGGCCTCATCGCGGCGGCGCACGATCGCGGCGCGCTGGTGGCGATCGGCGCCGACCTGCTGGCGATGACGCTGATCACCCCGCCCGGTGAGCAGGGCGCCGACGTCTGCTTCGGCACCACCCAGCGCTTCGGCGTCCCGCTCGGCTTCGGCGGCCCGCACGCCGGATACCTCGCGGTGCGGCAGGCGCAGGTCCGGCAACTGCCCGGCCGCCTGGTCGGCGTCTCGGTGGACGCCGACGGCGCGGTCGCCTACCGCCTCGCCTTGCAGACCCGCGAGCAGCACATCCGGCGGGAGAAAGCGACCTCCAACATCTGTACCGCGCAGGTGCTGCTGGCCGTCGTGGCCGCGATGTACGCCTCCTACCACGGCGCCGACGGTCTGCGGGCCATCGCCCGCAGGGTGCACGGGCACGCGGCGGCGATCGCGGCCGGTCTGGACGGCGCGGTCGTGCACGACAGCTTCTTCGACACGGTGCTCGCGCACGTGCCCGGTGGCGCGGAAGCCGTTGTCGCGAAAGCGAAGTCGCGCGGCATCAATCTCCGGCTGGTCGACGCCGACCACGTCGGCATCGCCTGCGACGAGGCGACCACCGACGCGCATGTCGCGGCCGTGCTCGAGTCCTTCGGCACCGCGGTGTCGCCGGACCCGGGGGCGCCCGCGCCCGTCGCGGCGATCGAGAACCGCACCTCGGAGTTCCTGGCCCACCCCGCGTTCACGAAGTACCACACCGAGACGGCGATGCTGCGGTACCTGCGCACGCTGTCCGACAAAGACATCGCGCTGGACCGCAGCATGATCCCGCTCGGCTCCTGCACCATGAAGCTCAACGCCACCGCGGAGATGGAGGCCATCACCTGGCCCGGCTTCGCGCGCGTGCACCCCTACGCGCCGGTCGAAGACGCCCCAGGTCTGCTGAAGGTGATCGCGGACCTGGAACGCTGGTTGTCCGACATCACCGGCTACGACTCGGTGAGCCTGCAACCCAACGCGGGCAGCCAGGGTGAGTACGCCGGGCTGCTGGCGATCCGCCGCTACCACCTCGACCGCGGTGACACCCACCGCGACACCTGCCTGATCCCGTCCAGCGCGCACGGGACCAACGCGGCGTCGGCGGCCATGGCAGGGCTGCGCGTGGAGGTGGTGAAGTGCCGCGCCAACGGCGACGTCGACCTCGACGACCTGCGGGCCAAGATCGCCGACCATGCCGACCGGCTGGCCTGCATCATGATCACCTACCCCTCCACGCACGGCGTCTACGAGCACGAGGTCGCCGAATTGTGCGCGTTGGTGCACGACGCGGGCGGCCAGGTGTACGTGGACGGCGCGAATCTGAACGCGCTGGTCGGCCTCGCCAGGCCGGGCCGGTTCGGCGGCGACGTGAGCCACTTGAACCTGCACAAGACGTTCTGCATCCCGCACGGCGGCGGCGGTCCCGGCGTCGGCCCGGTCGCCGTGCGCGCGCACCTGGCGCGGTACCTGCCCGGCGACCCGCTGGAATCGGGATCGCACGCGGTGTCGGCGGCGAAGTACGGCTCGGCGTCGATCCTGCCTATCACTTGGGCCTACATCCGCATGATGGGCGCCGACGGACTGCGCCGGGCCACGCTGTCGGCGATCGCCTCGGCGAACTACATTGCGCGGCGGCTGGACGAGTACTTCCCGGTGCTCTACACCGGCGAGCACGGCATGGTGGCGCACGAGTGCATCCTCGACCTGCGCGAGATCACCAAACAGACCGGCGTCACCGTCGACGATGTGGCAAAACGCCTGGCGGACTACGGTTTCCACGCGCCCACCATGAGCTTCCCGGTGGCGGGCACGTTGATGGTAGAGCCCACCGAGAGCGAAAACCTCGCCGAGCTGGATGATTTCATCGAGGCGATGATCGCGATCCGCGCGGAGATCGACCAGGTCGCCGCGGGCGTGTGGCCGGCGACCGACAACCCGCTGCGCGGTGCGCCGCACACCGCGGCGTCGCTGGTGGGGGACTGGGAGCATCCCTACAGCCGGGAAGTGGCCGTCTATCCCCGCGGTCTCGGGCATGCCAGGGCGAAAGTGTGGCCGCCGGTGCGCCGGATCGACGGCGCCTATGGCGACCGAAACCTGGTGTGCGCTTGTCCGCCGTTGGAGGCGTACGCGAATTGATGTCCGCACCGGCCGTGCCTCCGGGGTACTCGGAGGCGGCTACGGTGTGGTGAGCGCCTCGACGACGGCGGAACCGAAGGCGATATCGTCGGTACTCGCCAGCCGGGTGTAACTCCCACCGGTCTGCTGCGCCACAGCCTGGAGTGTCTGGGTGCCGCTGCCGCCGAGCACGATGACGTCGACGCGCACCGGTCGGGCACGGTCGGTCGCCGCGGCGATGTCGGCGGCCAGCTGGGCGCCGGTGACCGTGGAATCGTCGTCGGGCCCGTCGGTGATCAGCAGCACCGAATTGGTGCGGCCCGGCGTGTACCCGGTGGCCGCGCTCTTGTACGCCGCGATCAGGGACGGGTACGCCTGGTCGGATTTGCTCTCACCGGGCCGCACTGCGCTCAGCGCGGTACTGATCTTCGTCCGCTGGTCGGGGCTGAGCGAGGCGGTGGCGGCCGCCACCCGGTACGGGTTGTTGCCGTCGAGGTTCTTGCCGAAGGTCCATACCCCGAGGCCGAAATCGGGTGGCATGACCGTCATGGTCGAGTTCAGGGCGGCCAGGACGTTCGCCAGTCGCGTCGTCGCGCCCTCGGCGGTCCCCATCGACGCCGACACGTCGACCAGGACCGTGGACCGCACGCCGAGAACGGGATTCGCCAGGGTGGCGCGTACCTTGTCGAGTGCGGCGCGGGTCGGGACGGCGGCCGTGGTCTGCGGCGCACCGCCGAAACCCGCGGTGACGAAGGCCTGGGCCTGCTCGGGCCTGCGCAGGTAGTCGGTGAATCGCCCGGCGATGAGGTTCTGCGTCTTGTCCACCCAGGCGCCGGACATCAAGGCGGCCGGATAATCCGCTACCGGCGCCGATCCGGCGGGGCGGAATGCGACGACGCCGGGCAGGCCTCTGAGTTGCTGTTCGGTAGCCACAATCGCGTGCATCGGCGCGTCCTGCGTCGTGATCTCGGTCAGCGCGGCGGCGGTGTCCGAGACCTGCGGTGCGTCTGCGGCGAGCCCCGAGACAGCGGCGACGACCTGACCGGACTGCGCCGCCTGCTCGCTGAGCGGCTCGGCGCCCGACACCGCGGACCCGACCGCCGCGGCCGCGGCCAGCGTGGCGTCACCCGCGGGCAGGCCCAGCCGCAGCCCGCCCCATCCGCTCAGCCCGATCTCGCCGAGCGAACCCTGTTGCAACCGGGGCAGATCCGCCCAGGAGGCCTCCGCCTGCTCCAGTGCGCGGTGCAGTTCCTCCGGCACCGCCAGCACGATCGGACTGGCGGCGATCGATACCGGCGCGCCCTCGATCAGGCCCGGGACGCGCATGGATTCGATCGAACGGGTCGAATCGGCGATCCACAGCGCCGGTTGCGGCCCGAGCGCCTGATCCCACGGTTTGCCGCTGGTGAACGCGGCGACGATCGCCTCGGAGGGCTGCGCCGTCACGGTGACCCGAGCGCAGTGGTCGCGCACTTTGGGTTGGGTGGCGTTGTAGCTGTCCGCGACGGCCCGCACCTGCGCCGCGATGCTCGGATCGGCCGTCACATAGAGGGTCGCGGGCCCCTCTACGCATTCGGCCGCCGCCGCGCTGTCCTGGCTCGCCGCGCGATCGCGCAACTGAAACCAGCCGACGACGATCGCGGCCAGTAACGCAACGGCGACCATCACGATAACCGGACCTTTGCTGACGCCCCGGGACCTGGTTCCGCTGCGATGAGTGCCCACGCGCCTCAGTGTATGGTCACCGGCTCCCGACGAACTCGGCAAGGCTCCCCTGACCGGGAGCGAGCCGGTTGGCAGCACCGGCCCGCCGTCGCACCGGAAGCTGCGCGACGACGGAACCTCAGTGGCGGATCACTCGTCCGCGGTCGAACTCGTGCCCGCCCCAGACACCCGACTGCCCGGTGCGCGCGGCGAAGTCACCGCACGCGTCCCGGATGGGGCAGCGCGCGCAGACCTCCCGCGCGTAATCGAAGTCCTGCGAGGGGTACGGGAACCAGGCTTCGTGGTTGGGGTCGCCGCGGCAGGCCGCCCGGTGCCACCCTCGGGAATCCGAGAGCGGGAGCAGGTCGGCCAAGGTCAGCTCCGCGACGGCGGTGGTCTCGGTGCGCGTCATCGCGATCTTCTCCTTTCTCGGGTCGTGGTCAGGTCGCGGCGAGTTGCTTCCAGATCCGGCGCTGCTGCCGGACCTGATGGGTGGGGGCCTTCGGCTCCCAGAGCAGGCGCATGCCCGCCTCCTCCGGGGTGCGGTCCGCCTTGGCCGCGTTGCACGGCGCGCAGCAGGCCACCAGGTTGCTCCAGGTGTTCGGGCCGCCTCGCGACCGCGGCCGGATGTGGTCCACGGTGCGCGCCCACCCCGCGCAGTAACCGCAGCGGTTCCTGTCGCGGCGCAGAACGCCCGCCAGCGTGGCCCTGCTCTCGTCGTGTACCAGCACGGTGTGCTCCAGATACACGTAGCGCAGCAGCCGAATCGTCTGTGGCAGTACGAGTTCCACGTGCCGCGACCGGATGGGGAAGTGCGGCTCGCGGTCGGCGACCGACTCCGCGGCTCCCGCGACCAGCAGCACCACGGCCCGATCGGCCTTGATCTCGTCGAGCGCCTCGTAGGAGGCGTTCAGGACGAGGACCCCGGTGTGTATCCAGTTGTCGGCGGTTATCGCCGCCTGATCGGCGGCACGGCGGAACGTCATGGGAATCACCATGTTTCGTGCGGAATGGAGCGAAGGAGGAGAGGAATGCGGCGATCAGCCGAGGGCCTGGAGGCGGCTGTCGCCCGGTTTGCCGTGCGGTGCCCGCATCGGTTCGCCGAACGCGTAGCCCACGGCCGACGGTCGCGCCGTCTCGGCATCCATTCGCTTCGTCGTATCCGGAATCACTGCCGCCCCTCCTCTCCACTGCTCGGCGACCACCTCGAGGCGGTGGTCGTTGTCGAAACACATGGTGGCACAGCGCACCCGCCGTTGTCGGGTCATTTTTCGGCGGTGCGGCCGGGGCCGCCGGGCGGCCGCGCCGCGATCAGACCGGTCGCAGTTCGGCCGCGCCGAAGGAGACGTCGAACCGGTCGCACCAGATCGCGACGCTGGTCAGCTGTGTCAGGTCGGCGTCGGCGGGAACGGTGTAGTTCTGGTCGCCCTGGTTGCCTTTGAGCTCGCCCAGGTCGGTATGCGCGCCGTCGTCGAAGACGAACCACCCGTCGCGACCCTCACGCACCGGCGCGTCGGTGAGCCAGACGTGCAGGTCAGGGCCATCGGAGGTGTCGAGATTCTCCAGCCGCAGCACCGTGCCGCCATCGGGCAGCCGCAGCACCACGACCGAACCCGAGGTGGCGTGCTCGTGGGAGACGAACGCGCCCCGCGCGATGACCCGCGGCTGCGGCGGCGCATCGCCCGGGCGCGCCGGCGCGGCGGACGGCGCGGCCTCGTGGACGGTGGTGTCGGTGAACAGCCGCCACGGCTGGAATGCGGCAAGCCCCACGCCGAGCCCCGCCACCAGCAGCACCGCCACGGCCCAGGTGATCGGCGATCGAGCGATCCTGCGTGCGGATACCATGACTTCTCCTCGCAGCGTGGTCGCGCGACCGGTGCAGGTCACTGTGCAGAGTGTTTTCGCCCTCCATCGCATTATGGGGGCCAGCGGTGGCGGCGTCGACGAATCGGAACGATGTCATCCGATCGGGGAGTGCCCGAGCGGAAACACGCCTCCCTGCGCTCAGAGGTTGCCGACGACGTGCTCCAGACGCCGGGCGACCAGTTCGCGCGCCTTTTCGCGCAGCGCGGGCCGGTAGCCGCTCGGGTACACCGGGTCGCAGGGGGCGTAGTCCTTCAGGACCTCTTTCGCGAGGGTGACCTTGTGCACCTCGGTGGGGCCGTCGGCCAGCGCCATCACCTCGGCGTAGGTGAGCATGTCCACGAACGGCAGGTCTTGGCTGACGCCGAGCGCGCCGTGCAGGTGCAGCGCCCGCTGGGCGATGTCGTGCATGACCTTGGGCATGGCGACCTTGATGGCGGCGATGTCCTTGCGCACCTTCTTGTAGTCCTGCTCCTTGTCGATGCGCCACGCCGTGCGCAGCACCAGCAGCCGGAACTGCTCCATCTCGATCCAGCTGTCGGCAATGCGTTCCTGGGTCATCTGCAGTCCGGCGAGCGTGCCGCCGCGCATCGGGCGCGACACCGCCCGCTCGGCCATCATGTCGAACGCCTTACCGACCATGGCGACCGTGCGCATCGCGTGATGCACGCGGCCGCCGCCCAGTCGCGTCTGCGCGACGACGAAGCCCTGGCCCTCGGCACCTAGCAGGTGGTCGGCGGGAACGCGGACGTCGGTGAACCGCAGATGGCCCTCGTGCTCGCTGAACCCGGCGACGTGGAAGTTCTTCACGATCTCCAGACCGGGGGTGTCGGCGGGCACGATGAACATCGACATGCCCTGGTACGGACCGACGTCCGGGTCGGTCACCACCATGACGATGTGGAAGGCGGCGAATTGGGCGTTGGAGTTGAACCACTTCTCGCCGTTGATCACCCAGTCGTCGCCGTCGCGCACCGCGCGGGTACGGAACAGTGTCGGGTCCGAGCCGCCGGTCGGCTCGGTCATGACGTAGCAGGAGCCGATCTCCCCGGCCAGCAGCGGCTCGAGATAGGTCTTCTTCTGCTCCGGTGTGCCGTAGTGGGCGAGGATCTCCGCGTTGCCGGAATCCGGTGCCTGGCAGCCGAATACCGACGGCGCCCACACCGAGGTGCCGAGCACCTCGTTGAGCAGTGCGAGCTTCATCTGCCCGTAGCCGGGGCCGCCCAGTTCCGGTCCGAGGTGGCAGGCCCACAGGCCCTGCTCCTTGACCCGCTCCTGCAGCGGCCGCAGCAGCGCCATGGCCTCGGTGTCGGTGCGGTCGTACGGATTGAGGTAGAGCAGATCCATCGGCTCCACCTCGGTGCGGACGAACTCCGCCGCCCAGTCCAGCTTGCGCTGGTACTGCGGGTCGGTCTCGAAATCCCAAGCCATGGTCAGCCTTTCGTGTCCCGCGCGGTGCCGGTCACCACGCCGTCGAGCAAAGTGGTCGCGAGGATGTCGGCGATCTCGCCGGGCGAGCGGTCACCGTGCGGGCGGTACCAGAACGACACCATGTTCAGCATGCCGAGCACGCTGTTGGTGACCACGTGGTCGTCGGTGCGCAGCAGCCCCGCCGCGTGACCGGCGTCGACGACCCGCTGCCAGCAGTGCTGCACCCGGTCGCGCAGGTCCTGCAGTTGCGCGGCGCGCTCGCCGGTGAGCGCGCCGACGTCGCGCACCTGGATGGCCACCTCACGCTGATGACGGATGATCAGCCGCACGTGACTGTGGATCAGCTCGCGCAGCTTGGTGACCGGATCGCCGGGCCCGTCGGCGATCTGTTCGGCATCGGCCAGCATCAACTGGATATAGTCGCGCAGGATCTGCCACAGCAGTTCCTCTTTGGAACCGATGTGGTAGTACAGCGCGCCGCGTTGCACGTCGGCACGTTCGCCGATCTCGGCTACGCCGGTGCCGTGGAAACCCTGTTCGGCGAACAGGTCGATCGCCGCTCCCACGATCCGCTCCCTGGTATCGCTCGCCGTCGATTCGGCGGCGGGCGGGCGGCCGCGCCTGCGCGACGGAGCGGTCATCGCGACGGATCCAGAACGATTTTGCCCACCCCGTCGGCGCGCTCGGCGAACATCCGGTACGCGGCGGGCCCTTCGGACATCGGGAGGTGGTGAGTGACCACGGCTTCCGGCCGCAACCTGCCGCCCGCGGTGAGTTTCAGCAGCGCGGGCAGTTCGTACTGGATCGAACACAATCCGATGTGGAACTCGAGGTCCTTCACCTGCGCCGCCATCAGATGGAACGGATAGGCGCGATTGTGGCTCACGCCGATCACGCTGACCCGGCCGCCGTGTCCGACCGCGCTGATCGCCAGCTTGATGGTCTCGTCCGCCCCGACCGCCTCGATCGCGACATCCGCTCCGCCGCGCAGTGTTTCGCGGATCGCGAGTTTCGGGTCGTCCGACTCGACCGGCTCGGCGCCCAGGCCGGCGGCGCGCTCGCGGCGTTCGGCCAGCAGGTCGACCCCGAGCACCCGCGCCGCGCCCATCGCGAAGGCCGACTGGACCGCCATGAGACCGACCGGCCCGAGCCCGATCACCACCACGGTGTCGCCCGGCGCGATCCGGGCTCGGCGGGCTCCGTACCACGCGGTGGGCGCGTTGTCGGTGAGCACTACGGCGGCGGTGTCGCTCACCTCGTCGGGCAGTTTCGCCAGATTGCCCGCGGCGTGCGGGACGGCTAGCGACTGGGCCTGACACCCCGCCAGCGCGCCGCCGAGCCCGTAGCAGGCGTCGACCGGCAGCGGGTGGCGAGCGCAGGCGGTGACCTTCCCGGCGCGGCACTGCGGGCAGCTGTCGCAGCCTGCCGAGGCCGCGACCAGCACGCGGTCGCCTACCGATAACCCGCGGGTGTGCGGCCCGAGTTCGACGATCTCGCCGACCGCTTCGTGCCCCACGCCGTACCCGGCGCCCGCGACGAATCCGTGTCCGCCGTAGATGTGCAGATCGCTGCCGCAGATGCCCGCCGCGGTGACCCGGACGATCGCGCCGTCGGGGCCGGGCAGAGCGGGTTCCGGTCGATCGCTGTAAGAAATATGCTGCGGACCTTCGTAAGTCAGCGCCTTCATCGCCAACCTCCGTCGACCGCGAGGGTGGCGCCGGTGCAGAACGCCGAGGCGTCGGTGGCGAAGAACAGCGCCGCCCCGACGACCTCCTCCGGTTCGCCGACGCGGCGCAACGCGTTGTGCTCGGCGAGTTCCGCGCGCAGTTCGTCGGGCCACGCCGTGGCGATGTCGGTGGCGAATGGGCCGCACTGGATGGTGTTGACCCGCACGGTGGGTGCGAACGTCTGGGCAAGCCCGCCGGTGAGCGCGTTGAGACCCGCCTTCGCCGCGGAGTAGGGGACCGCGAACGGCTCCGGCCTGGTCGCCTCGATCGAGGAGATGTTGATGATCGAGCCGCCGCCGTCAGCCGCCATGCGGCTGCCGATCAGGGCCGACAGCCGGAACGGGCCCTTGAGGTTCACCCCGATGACCTTGTCGAACAACGACTCGGTGACCTGGTCCAAGCTCGGGTACAGCGGCGAGAGGCCCGCGTTGTTGACCAGCACGTCGACCCGGCCGAACGCGTCGTAGACGGTCTCCACCAAGGCGTCGCACTGCGACCAGTCGCTGACGTTGCAGGCCACCGGCAGCGCGCGGTGGCCGAACCGCCGCGTCACCTCCTCGGCGAGCGCGGCGCACCCGTCCAGTTTGCGGCTGGCGATCACCACATCCGCGCCCGCCTCGGCGAACGCGAGAACCATCTGCTTGCCCAGACCCCGGCTCCCCCCGGTGACGACGGCGACCTTGTCGGTGAGTGGCACCTGAACTCCTGCCTGTCTTTTAATGTTCCGATCAGTACATTAAATCGGGCGGGCGTTACGATCAAGCGGCTGGTCCGGCCGACCGCCGACGGCTCGACGACCCGACGGGTGAAGGACCAGCTCACCTCGGTGCGGCGGACGGATATGGGCAGACGGCCGGACGACCCGGCGCGCGGTAGCACCACTACCCACGGGTAACATGGCACTGTTTTCCCACTCGGCTTTTTCGGAAGTGAGGCAGTAGATGACAGAGCGGATTCAGGTCGGCGGGCTCCAGGTGGCACGCGTTCTCCACGAGTTCGTCGAGAACGAGGCGCTCCCCGGTTCCGGCGTCGATTCCGCCGCGTTCTGGGCCGGCGCCGAGCAGGTCATCAACGATCTCGCTCCGCGCAACCGCGCTCTGCTGGCCGAACGCGACGAGATCCAGGGCAAGGTCGACGCCTGGCACGCCGAGCACCCCGGCGCGAACTACGACAAAGCCGCCTACAAACACTTCTTGACCGAGATCGGCTACCTGCGCCCCGAGCCCGCCGATTTCCGGATCGCCACCCAGAACGTGGACGACGAGATCGCCGTCACCGCGGGCCCGCAGCTCGTCGTGCCGGTCATGAACGCCCGCTTCGCGATCAACGCCGCCAACGCGCGCTGGGGCTCGCTGTACGACGCGCTCTACGGCACCGACGCGATCCCCGAGGACAACGGCGCGGAGAAGGGCACCGGCTACAACAAGGTGCGCGGCGACAAGGTCATCGAGTGGGCGCGCAACTTCCTCGACGACTCGGTCACCCTGATCACCGGCTCGCACATCGGCTCGACGTCCTACAAGATCGTCGACGGCGAGCTGGAGGTCGGTTTGGAGGATGGCACCAGCATCGGTCTGGCCGACGCTTCCCAGCTGGTCGGCTACCTCGGTGACCCCGAGTCGCCGAGCTCGGTGCTGCTGAAGCACAACGGCCTGCACATCGAGATCCAGATCGACCCGCAGTCCCCGATCGGCAGCACCGACACCGCCGGCGTGAAGGACGTCGTGCTCGAGTCCGCGGTCACCACGATCATGGACTTCGAGGACTCGGTCGCCGCGGTCGACGCCGAGGACAAGGTGCTGTGCTACCACAACTGGCTCGGCCTGATGAAGGGCGAACTCGCGGAGAAGGTCACCAAGGGCGAGAAGACCTTCACCCGCACCATGAACCCCGACCGCGTGTACACCGCGCTGGACGGTAGCGAACTGGTGCTGCACGGCCGCTCGCTGCTGTTCGTGCGTAATGTCGGCCACCTGATGACCTCCGACGCGATCCTCGACGCCGAGGGCAACGAGGTGCCCGAGGGCATCATGGACGGGCTGATCACCTCGCTGATCGCCAAGCACAGCCTTGCCGAGGAGGTGAAGCTGAAGAACAGCCGCACCGGCTCGGTCTACATCGTGAAGCCGAAGATGCACGGGCCCGACGAGGTCGCGTTCACAAGCGAGCTGTTCGGCCGGATCGAGGACGTGCTCGGGCTCGGGCGCAACACCCTCAAGGTCGGCATCATGGACGAGGAGCGCCGGACCACGGTGAACCTGAAGGCCTGCATCCAGGCCGCCGCCGAGCGCGTGGTGTTCATCAACACCGGCTTCCTGGACCGCACCGGCGACGAGATCCACACCTCCATGGAGGCCGGGCCGATGGTCCGCAAGGCCGACATGAAGTCCCAGCAGTGGATCCTGTCCTACGAGGACTGGAACGTCGACACCGGCCTGGCGGCGGGTCTGCCCGGCAAGGCGCAGATCGGCAAGGGCATGTGGGCCATGCCGGACCTGATGGCAGACATGCTCACCCAGAAGATCGGCCACCCGCGCGCGGGCGCCAACACCGCGTGGGTCCCCTCGCCGACCGCCGCCACCCTGCACGCGACGCACTACCACCTGGTCGACGTGTTCAAGCGGCAGCAGGAGATCGCCAAGGGCGGCCGGCGCGCCACCGTCGACGAGATCCTCGAGATCCCGCTGGCCGCCGCGCCGAACTGGACCGACGAGGAGAAGCGCCAGGAGCTGGACAACAACTCGCAGTCCATCCTCGGCTACGTGGTGCGCTGGATCGACCAGGGCGTGGGCTGCTCCAAGGTGCCCGACATCAAAGACGTCGCGCTCATGGAAGACCGGGCGACCCTGCGCATCTCCAGCCAGCTGATGGCCAACTGGCTGCGCCACGGCATCGTCTCCGCCGACGAGGTGGTCGCCAGCTTGGAGCGGATGGCCCCGGTCGTGGACCGGCAGAATGCCGGTGACCCGAACTACCGGGCGATGGCCCCGGACTTCGCAGGCAGCATCGCCTTCCAGGCGGCCAAGGAGCTGATCTTGGAGGGCACCAAGCAGCCCAACGGCTACACCGAGCCGATCCTGCACCGCCGTCGCCGTGAGGCGAAGGCGCTGGCCTGCGTCTAGCCACCGCGCATCGCGAATCCCCCGGTCCGTCGGCCGGGGGATTCGCGCATTCCCCGCTGATCAGGAGTTTCGACTCCCGTTTATCGGTCCGTTACCCTGGGTGCCGCACGAGATCGTCGATTTGTGAGGAAGATTTATGGGAAGCGTTGTGCTCGACATCGTGGCATTGCTCGCCAATCGCGCGGCGATGTTCTGGAATTGGATGGCCACCGGATCGTCGGGCTTCCCGCCACTGTGAGCGTGCGGCGCACGATCGACTTCGAGTAGTAGCGAATCCCCTGGCCAGGCACACTGGCCGGGGGATTTCGGCGATTTCGGCCGGATTCGCCCAAACGTTCCGGAATGTTTGTTTTCACACTGACCGGCCCAACTGTGCCGTGACAGCAAGTTCTCATCGGCTCGCCGTGAATTCAACAGGCAGCGCGGTGCCGACCACACGAACTCGGGCGCGCTGCTTCGGAATTGGACGTATACCGGTCCCGCGGCTTTCGTCGCCGCTGTCCTGACCGCCGCGTCGCCGTGACCGGCCACGGGCCGGGCGCTTTCGTCACCGATCCCGCGCGCGAAACCGCGACCCCTCGTATCTTGAACACGTGAACTCCGCAGGGTCGTCGCGCACACGGTCACGTATTCCTCGTTGGTTCGTCTTGTGGATGGGGCTGCTGACCGCCTTGGTCGCGCTCTGCTGCGCGGCGCTGTTCTGGCAACTCGCCGCCGAGGGCACGTTTCCGACCCTCGTCGTGCTGTGGGTGGTCCTCGGTGTGCTCGGCGGGATCGCCGTCCTGTTCGGACTGCTCGGCCTGCTGCGCTACCGCGCGCTGTTCCACAGTCTCGCCTCGCCCGTGCTCATCGGCGTACTCGTGGCGCTGACGCTCTACGACGTCCCGGAGGACACCGGCTGGCGGCTGTCGCGCGGCATCCTCGAAGACCAGGCCCTCGACTGCGCCCACCCCGGCCACCGCGGCCGTCTGGGCGTCTACACCATCACCTTCATCACGCCCCGCGACGGCGGCTGCCTGTTCTACACCCAAGCGGGAGACTCGAATTCGGAAGGCTTCGCCTACTTCCGCGACCCGGCCACCCCGCCCCATCTCGGTCCACCGGCCACCAACGGCATCGAATACGCCGCCTTCGACGGCCAGTGGTACCGGTTCGTCGACACTCACTGATCCCGATCGCCGAAAACCTCCTCGAGCGTGTGGGCCGTGGCGGCGCGGGTGATCCAGGCGGTGAGGCGGGCGTCATCGGTGCAGGCGTTGATGTCGGAGGCCAGCGCTGCGGGGACGTCGAATCCGCGGGCCGCGAGGACGGTCAGCAGTGCTTTGGCCTCTCCTTCGGCTTTACCTTCGGCTTTACCCTGGGCGATTCCTTCGGTTATGCCGTCGGCGTACAGCTGCTTGAAGTACTGGCTGTAGTACGGGGACGTGTCTGTCGTCATCAGCATCTCCAGGAAGTGCCGGGCCGCTGCTTTGGGCAGTGCGGCCAGTACCAGGTCAATGTACCTTTTGCCGTCCGCGGAGTCGTGCGCTGTCGCGGCGAGGGCGGTGAGAATCGAATCGCGTTCCGGGTCGTTGCGGTGGGCAATGGCGGACAGGGCGGCCAGGTCGGGGCGCGCGAGCGCGGTGGAGGTATCGCTGACGACGGGCACGTTGGCCGGGCTGAGAACCATCGGCGACAGGGTGAATCCGGGCGCGACAGTGATCGGACGGCGGCAGTGGCCTGCGGCGCGCCGTTCGGGCACACGACGACGAGCAGGACCAGGCAGCGCAGGCGAGCTCGCAGAGTCGTCAGGTAGACCGGCCAGCTCCACGCTTTGTCGTCGTCGCGTTGCAGTTGCACCTCGACGACGATGCCGAGGACAGGGACCTCGGCCTCGGTGAGCGTGACCACCAGGTCCGCGCGATACTCGGTCGGTTCGATGTCCGGTAGGTCGCCCGAATCGACCCGTGCGTGATCGAACTCGGGAAGGGATAGCCCGAGTGTGGAGATCAGGAGTTCGGCGACCAAAGTCGGTCTGCGCCGGACCAATTCGATGAGGACTTCGTGTACCGACGAGGGCATGGCGGGGACGGTACCGATAGCCACCGACAGGTTCGGATGAGGTGGGTCACCATTCGAAGGGCAGCGGTTGGCGCGGTTCGATCCAGAGGGCTTCGGCGAGCGCGCAGAGGGTGCCGTCGGCTCGGGCCAGTGCTACGCCGACCGTGTGTTTTCGGCCGTTCTCGGAGATGGGCCAGCCGTAGGAGAGGTAGGGGTCGCCGGTGCGGACGGGCTCGAGCTGCGTGGCGGTGAGGGCGGCGGTGACCGCTCCCGGCTGCATGTCACGCAGAGCCATCGCTGCCCAGCCGCCGGGACAATCCAGAGCGGCCCAGACGTTCTCGGTGGAAAGGAGGCCATCGGGGCCGCCGAGAGCGGGATCGGGTGTCCAGGCGGCGACGACCATGTCGTGCGTGGACATCGCCCAGGGCGACAGGCGCAGGCCACGGCCCGGCGCGCAGGCGGCGCCGCAGCCGTAGCAGCGGCTCATCTTGCGCAGCGCATCGGCGGTCGCTCCTGCGGCTCGGGCTTGCGTCCAGGAAGGCGCGGGCCGCGGCGTGACCGCAAGCGTCGACACGGACGCTTCAGCGAGGACTTCGCCGTCCGGGTCGGTGAGGCTCGCGCCGCCGGAGTCGTCGGCGGCCAGCATTACGGGGGTGTCCACGGCGATTCTGCGCCGGAAGTCGACGCGCACCTCCGCGGCGCCACTCGCCGCGGCCAGCAGCCCTGCCACGTACCCGCCGAAGGCCACCCCCGGATAGCCGCGCACATGCGCGGGCACCGTGAACGCATCGGTCCGAATCATCTCTCGCCCAATCTCTGCGGCCGTTGCGCCGACGATACCCGCGCGGAACGAACGGTTTGTTGCCGGGCGACCGGCCAGGCGACGCGGCCACGCCGAGTCGCGTCATGTCCGCGCAGGTCAGCGGCAGGCCGGAATTCCCGCGCGCTCGATGCTGTTGCGCCGAGACGTGACGAAAGCCGGAATGAACGTACTGGTCGTGTACGCCCACCCGAAGCCGGACTCACTCACCGGCTCGCTGAAAGACGTTGCCGTGGGCCAGTTGCGGGCGGACGGACACGAGGTGCGGAGCACCGACCTCTACGCGATGGGCTGGAAGGCCGCCGCCGACACCGACGATTTCGGCGGGGTCGAGGAGCCCAACTTCATGCTGGCCTCGGGCGTGGCCTACCGCGGCGGGACGCTGAGTCCCGACATCCGCGTCGAGCAGGAGAAGCTGCTGTGGGCCGACGCCGTCGTCCTGCATTTCCCGCTGTGGTGGTTCGGCATGCCCGCGATCATGAAGGGGTGGGTGGACCGCGTCCTCACCTGCGATTTCGCTTATGGCGCCGGAGGCAAGGCGCTGCCCAGATACGGGGCGGGCGTACTGGCGGGCAGGCGTGCGATGCTCGTGGTCTCGGTCGGGGGCAAGCAGCCGTCGTACTCCGATCGCGGAATCAACGGCCCGGTCGATGATCTGCTGTTCCCCATCCACCACGGCATTCTCTACTACACCGGCATGGACGTGCTGCCGCCGTTTCTGGTGCACGGCACGATCAGGCTCGGCTCCGCGCGCTTCGACGAGGTCGCCCACGACCTTCGGCAGCGGATGACGGATCTGGCGGAGCTGGAGCCGATCCGCTACCGCCCGCAGAGCGGGGGCGACTACGACCGGAGTTTGCGTCTCGAGCCTGGGCGCGAGAGGCGAGGCGCGACCGGATTCGGGCTGCATGTGGCGTCGTGACCCGGCGGTCAGGGCAGTGGGGCCGCCCCGCGCTGGGTGAGCATCAGCCCCATCATCCCCGCTTCCTGGCCTTGCCCGTGGATCATGGAACGCGCGATCTCCTTGACCGGTCCGGAGTGGAGACGATCGTCGGCGGCCTCGGCCATCGCGATTCCGCCTCGGTGGTGACGAAACATCAACTGGAGGAAGAGGACTTCCGCGTCGCGGCCTCGTGCGGTGGCCAACGCATCCAGCTCCGCGGTACTCGCCATCCCGGGCATGACCGGTGCGGGGGCGGTCGGTGCGACCGCTGCCGGGTGCCGATGCGCGGCTGCGGTGTGCATCCACGCCATCGGGTGCGCGGAGCTCGGGGCCGCGTCCGCCAGGCGCAGCCAGCCGAGCATGGTGCCGATCTCCATGCGCTGGGTGCGGTCGAGCTGCTCGGCCAACCGGGCGATCGCCGGATCGACCGAGCGGTCGAGCCGCTGCGCCATGAGCAGCGCCTGCTGGTGATGGACGGTCATATCCTGGACGAAGCCGATCTCGATCTCGTCGAGAAGCGGTGTCGCGGCGGGATGCTCCGGAAACATCAGTGGCCGCAGCCCGGCGCCGAGCACGAGCAGCGCGAAGGCCGCCGAAGCCAGGGCCGCGGTTCGCGCCCAGTGCCGCATCACTACGACCCGACGATCGACCGCTGGTCCGCCGGAGGCGAATACACGTCGTTGTCCAGTTGCAGCACCATGAATCCGTTGTCCGAGCACGCGACGTAGAGCTGCGAACCGCGCCATTCCGGCGGCGAGAAACACCAGTCGGTGGACACGTCGCCGAAGGCGAGACGACCGGTGCGCGGGGTCGTGGCGTCCAGCGGGTGGAATTGTCCTTCCAGTGCGGCGCGCACGGCGGGAGGCGCGCTCATCAGCGGAACGCCGATGAGGGAGGCGAGCGCGTGCGGCGAGTTCCACAGGCTCAGGTTCTGCCCGGTGCGGGCGGGCGGGTTGTAGTAGGCGATCTCGCGGATGGCGTAGGGGTCGCGGACGTCGAATACCCGGATGCCGGAGGACACCCATCCGCATGCCAGGGCGGTCGGGTTCTCCTGCCGGTCCGCGGCGCAGTAGTGCGCTTCGTAGGCGAAGGCGGAACCCCCCATGGCGGAGCCGATATTGCTGTCGATGTGCTGGGGCAGGTTGATCTCGAGCTTGATCTTGTTGACTACCTTGGGCGCGGTGTCGTCGGAGATGTCGACGAGTTTGACGCCCCCGGAGCCGCCTTCGTCGACGGTGTAGAGGTAGGGCTTGCCGTCGTAGCTGACCGGAACACTGTGCTGCGTCGCCCAGCCGTCGGTCCAGAACACCCGGCCGAGGTGGTGCACCTGCGGGTTCGGATCGCGGCGTTGCACCGCGCTGATGTCGAGGACGGTGAACCCGCCGAGGGCGGAGAGATACATCCGGTTGCCGTCGGGGCTGATGCCGAACCCGTGCGCCTCGATGCCGGTCACTCCCTGCCACACCACGCGCGGGTCGGCGGGGTCGGACAGGTCGACCGCGCTGACGAAACCGGGCGCGATCCCCGAGGCCCAGTAGGTGTTGCCGTCCGGCGAGAAGCCGCCCTCGTGCGTGATGATCGGCAGCGGCATCGCCGGATTCGTGCCGGGGCCGGGATTGAGCAGCCTCGGATGTGCGCAGTCGGAGACGTCGTAGACCGACAGGTAGCCCACGCCCGCGAGCAGCGGAACACCGGTCCCGACCAGCAGCTTCCGTTTGGTATTGACCTTGAGGCTCTCCCAGGTGCCCGCGAGCATGGCGGGTTCGGTCAGCGTGGCCGTCGGGCGCGGGGTCGCCGGGTCGGACACGTCGAGCACTTGGACGCCGCGTCCTTCGCTGATCAGGGCGCCGGGAAAGAACGAGCCCAGGTAGGCGCAGTGCTCGAAGCTGGTGGAAGTGATGCCTGCGCCGCGCCCCGCGTAGCCGCCGACGAGGGAGATATTGCACCGGTAGCCCTGGGTACTGCGCCCACTGTCGCGGTCCGCGGCGGTGACGTCGCCTTGCAGGCCGTTCTCGGGTGCGGCGCCCGGTCCGCAGTCGGCGCGGGGCACCGAGGTGCGCCCGACATCGAGAAATTCCCGCAGTGTGTTCTGGATTTCCGAGTGCGGATCCGCCGAGGCGCTCACGGGCAGCAGCATGGCCGTGACCATGCCGATCGTGAGCAGGGCCAAGGGTTTGGCACGGCACAGACTGGCCAATGGGCGCATCATCGCGACCCCCAACTTCGTCTTTCGAGTTGACTACCCAGAGTGACTGGGACAGTCGCCGCTGAGCTGACTGAATGGTAGTGATGCTCAACAACTCCGGTGTGGGTTTCGCCGATTCCGGTTCGGATTCGCGAAGTTTTCCGCTGTCAGCGCGGTTGAGCTGATCCGGCGCCCTCGACCGCGGCGGAATCGACGTCCGACGCCAGAAGTTCGTCGCAGACACTCAGGAACGTCCGGCGCAATCCGGTTGCGCGCTGCGCCAACGCGGACTGAGCCCGGACGTACTCCGCCCGTCCCGCCGCGGTCTCGATGCGAACCGGTTCGTAGCCGAACTCGGCGAGGTCGTAAGGGCTGGCGCGCATGTCGAGTTCGCGAGCGGCGCAGGCCAGCTCGAAACAGTCCAGCACCAGTGCCGAGGAGATCAGCGGGACCAGCTTGAAGCCCCACTTGTACAAGTCCATGTTCGCGTGCAGGCAGCCCGGCTGTTCGCGGCGGAGCTGGTCGGCGCGGGTGAGCGGTTCGGCGTTGCGGCCGACGGCGTCCGGCGTGAAGAAGCGGTAGGCGTCGAAATGGGTGCACCGCAGCGACATCGATTCGACCACGGCGTCGGTTCCCGCTCGCCCGAGTCGCAGCGGCACCTTCTGGTGGCGGATGTCATCGGTGCGATACACCATCGCCCATTCGTGCAGGCCGAAGCAGGACAGCTGCGCGGGCCGGGATGCGGTGGCGCGTAACAGGTCGGCGACGAACGCGAGGGTGTCGCGGCGTTTGTCCAGGTAAGCGGGGTCGGCCGTGAAAACGTCGTCCGCAGCGGGATTGCCGGTGACGACGCGATGATATCCCCGAGCGCCGTCGTATTCGGCCGCATCCGCCAGGCCGATGCCGTATCCCGGATGCCAGCGCCGCAACTGGGCGGGTTTGTGTCCGTAGTAGGTGAACAAGAAGTCGATCACCGGGTGCGACGAACCTTGCGCCCGCCGCTCGAGATAAGGCCCGACCAGCTCGTCCAGCCGGGCCCGATGCGCGGCGGCGGATGCTCGCCACAGCGCGCCGGGCAACACCCGCATCACCCCACCCCTCGCAGTGCCGAGGTCGTCATTCGCCCACCCGGTGCGTCCCGTCTCGGACGGTGCCGACGAACTCCTCCACCAAGTCCTCCAGGGCGACGATGCCGGTCGTGTTGCCCCGGGCGTCGACCACGCGGCCGAGATGGCTGTTGGTGCGGCGCAATCGCGCCAGCGCCTCGTAGAGGGCGGTGCCCATGCCCACTGTCGGCAGAGGGCGGATATCGGTGCGCGGGATCGGCGTTGTGGGACCGGCGCTCTCGTCGGCGACCTTGTCCAGGACGTCCTTGACGTGCAGGTAGCCGACCAGTGAGCCGTCGCTCGCCCGTACGGGGAAGCGCGAGAACCCGGTTTCGGCGACGGCGAACTCGATGTCGCCGAGCGTGGTGCCGTTGCCGCGCAGCGGGATCGATCGGGTCGCGTCCAGCGGCACCATCACGTCGGCCACCACCCGCTCGCTGGTGCCGAGGGCCTGCGTGAGGCGGCGGTGCTCTTCCTCGTCGAGCAGCCCCTCGGAGCGGGACTCGCCGATCATTTCGGCCAGCTCGACCGTCGAGACGGTGGCCTCCAGCTCGTCCTTCGGCTCGATTCGCAGCAGGCGCAGCGACAAGTTGGCGGCCAGGTTGTAGAGCGCGATGAGCGGGCGGGCCAGCCGCAGCCACATCAGGTGCAGCGGCACCAGCAGCAGCGCGCTGCGTTCGGGCCCGGCCAGCGCGATGTTCTTCGGGATCATCTCGCCGAACAAGATGTGCAGGATGACGATGATGGTCAGCGCGATGGCGAACGCCACCGGGTGCAGCAGCTGATCGGGCAGGCCGATCAGCTCGAACGGCCCCTCCAGCAGGTGGGCGACGGCGGGTTCGCCGACGCGGCCGAGCAGGATCGAGCAGATGGTGATGCCCAGTTGCGCGGCCGCGAGCATGATCGAGAGGTTCTCACCCGCCCGGATGACGGTGTTCGCGTTGCGTTTGCCTTGTGCGGCCAGCGCTTCGAGCCGGTCGCGGCGGGCGGAGATGAGCGCGAACTCGGCGGCGACGAAGAAGGCGTTGCCTGCCAGCAGCACGATGGTGAGCAGTACGCCGAACACATCACCCATGGCTGTGCTCCTTGGTCGCGAGGGCGTCTGCGTCGACCGGGATCAGCCGCACCCGGTCGATGCGCCGTCCGTCCATGCGCTCCACTCGGGCGATCCAGCCGCCCTCGTCGTGGCTGTCGGTCATCGACCACTGCTGCGAACGGGGATTCGGCAGCACCACTTCGTCGCCCGTCACCGGGATGCGGCCGAGCTTGGTCAGGACGAGGCCGCCCAGCGTCTCGTACTCGCCCTCCGGGGCGTCGTATCCGGTCGCCCGGGAGACCTCGTCGATGCGCAGCAGCCCCGAGCAGTCCCATCCGTCGGAGACGCGCCGCACGTCGCGCTCCTCCTCGTCGTGCTCGTCCCGGACGTCGCCGAGGATCTCCTCGATGATGTCCTCCATGGTGACCAGGCCCGCGGTACCGCCGTACTCGTCCACGACAAGGGCGACCTGCATGCCGTCGGAGCGGACGCGTTCGAGCACCTCGTCGCCGTCCAAGCTGGCGGGCACGATCGGGACGGGCTGGGCGAGCCGGTGCAGGGGAATGGTCCTGCGCGCGTGCACCGGCCGGGTGAACGCCTGCTTGACGTGCACGAAGCCGAGAGTGTTGTCGAGGTCGCCGTCGATCACCGGGAAGCGGGAGTAGCCGGTGCGGCCCGCCGCGTCGATGAGATCGGCGATGGTGTCGTCCTTGTCGAGCGATTCGATCTTCACCCGTGGCGTCATCAGTTCCTCGGCGCTGCGCTCGCCGAACTGCAGTGAGCGGTCCATCACCTGGGCGGTGGGCTGGTCCAGCGCCCCGCGCAAGGCGGAGGTGCGCACCAGGGAGCCGAGTTCCTGCGGGGAGCGGGCCGAGCGCAACTCTTCGGCGGGCTCGACGCCGAGCCTGCGGACCACCCAGTTGGCGGTGCCGTTGAGGAAGTGGATCATCCACTTGAACCCCACCGAGAAGGCGATCATCGGTCCGGCGGTGACGCGGGCGGTCGCCAGCGGCTTGGCGATGGCGATGTTCTTGGGCACCAGCTCGCCGTAGATCATCGACAGCGAGGTGGCCAGGATGAGGGCGAGCGCGAGGGCGATGCCGTGTGCCGCGGATTCACTCAGCCCAATGCCGGTGAACACCGGATTCAGCAGCCTGGCCAGCACCGGCTCGGCGATGTAACCGGTGATCAGCGTGGTGATGGTGATACCGAGCTGGGCGCCCGACAGCTGGAACGACAGGGTGCGATGCGCCTTGCGGACCATCCGGGCGCGAACGTCGCCGCTGCGGGCGTGCGCCTCGACGGTGCTGCGTTCCAGCGCGGTGAGGGAGAACTCGGCGGCGACGAACAGGGCCGTGCCGACGGTGAGTGCGATGAACCCGATCAGGCTGAGCGCGGTGAGCACGATCGACATCCTCAGCACCACCCGAACGGTGCTGGGACGGGGCCTGTGCGGAATAGGACTACTGCGGGGAGGGGGACGCCGGGTTCGTCACCCGGCTCGCTAGAGGAGCCCTCCTGTACGGCGCCCTCGGACGCGGGTGACAACTGGATCCTTTCGCAAACGAGTCGTGGTGCCGGTGTCCGGCAACCACCATGCTACCGGCCCACGTGCCGAGCGGCGTGGGCCGGTACCGGTGCGATGCGCGTGTCGGCGCTCACCAACCGCTGGGCAGCGGGCGTCCTTCGGCGAATCCTGCCGCGGACTGCACGCCGAGCACCGCCTTGTCGTGGAATTCGGCCAGCGTCCGGGCGCCCGCGTAGGTACAGGCGCTGCGCACGCCGGAGCAGATGTGGTCGAGCAGGTCCTCGACGCCGGGACGCTCGGGGTCCAGCCGCATCCGGGAACTGGAGATTCCCTCCTCGAACAGCCCCTTGCGCGCGCGGTCGAATTCGCTGTCGGAGGCGGTGCGGGCGGCGACGGCCCGCTTGGAGGCCATGCCGAAGCTCTCCTTGTACGCGTTGCCGTCGCGATCGACGCGCAGATCGCCGGGGGACTCGTAGGTACCGGCGAACCAGGAGCCGATCATCACGTTGGACGCGCCCGCGGCCAGCGCGAGCGCCACGTCGCGGGGATGGCGCACACCGCCGTCGGCCCAGATGTGCACGCCCAGTTCCTCGGCGGCGGCGGCGCATTCGGCCACCGCGGAGAACTGCGGGCGGCCGACGCCGGTCATCATCCGGGTGGTGCACATGGCGCCCGGCCCGACACCGACCTTGACGATGTCCGCGCCCGCCTCCGCGAGATCCCTGGTGCCTTCGGCGGAGACGACGTTGCCCGCGACCAACGGAACGCCGAGCCCGAGATCGCGCACCGCCGCGAGGGTTTCGAGCATTTTCGCCTGGTGACCGTGCGCGGTGTCGATGACGAGCAGGTCGGCGCCCGAATCCACCAGTGACTTGGCCTTGGCGGCCACGTCGCCGTTGATGCCGACCGCCGCCGCGACGCGCAGCTTGCCCGCGGCGTCGACGGCGGGCTGGTAGATGCCCGCGCGCAGGGCGCCGGTGCGGGTCAGCATCCCGGCGAGGGTGCCGTCCTCGGCGGTGAGCACGGCGAAGTCGGCGTGCTCTGCGTGCAACAGGTCGAACAGGTCACGCGGGGTGGTGCTCGCGGGGGCTCGCACGAAATCGGTCACCGCGACTTCCCGGAGCCGGGCGAAGCGGTCGACGTCGGCGCAGGAGGCCTCGGTGACCACACCCACCGGGCGGCCGGCGTCGACCACCACGACCGCGCCGTGCGCGCGCTTGTGCATGAGTGCCACCGCCTCGGAGACCGAGCGGTCGGGGTCGAGGGTGACGGGGGTGTCGGCGGTGAGCGAGCGGCTCTTGACGAACGCGATGGTGTCGGCGGCCGCGGTGATCGGCAGGTCCTGGGGGAGGACGACGATGCCGCCGCGGCGGGCGACGGTCTCGGCCATTCTGCGCCCGGCGACGGCGGTCATGTTGGCCACGACGATCGGGATGGTGGTGCCGGACCCGTCGCTGGTCGAGAGATCGACATCGAAGCGCGACGCCACGTCCGTCCGGTTCGGGACGAGGAAGAGGTCGTCGTAGGTCAGGTCGTACGGCGGCTGATGACCGGGGAGAAAGCGCACTCGACCGATCATATCCGCCGAGCCGATCGACGCGGGCTCTTCCGCGCGAGCCGCCTCAGGCGGCCGCTTGGGAGCGGGACAGCGAGACGGTGGCGGCGCACATGACGATCACCGCGCCCGCCGCGACGACGAGCCCGGCCGCATCGGCGCGCAACCGCTCGTCCAGCACCGCGAAACCGACGAACGCCGCGGCCAGCGGCTCGGCGATGGTGAGGGCGGGCAGCGACGCGGTCAGCGGCCCGGCTTGGTAGGCGCGCTGCTGCAGGTACACGCCGGTGCCGCCGGCCGCGATCAGCGCCCACGTCTGCCAGCCGCCGAGCACGTGGCCGAGACCGTGTTCGAACAGGTCGGTGACGTAGGAGGTGAGGGCGGCGGCGAGCCCGTACAGCGCGCCTGCGGCGGCGCCCAGCAGCAGCGCGCGCCATCCCGCGTCGTGCGCGGTGACGCCCGCCGCGGTGGCGGCGGCGATCAGGCCGAGCAGAATGCCCAGCGGTAGGAGCCAATCCCGCAGCGGCGCATCGGCATTGCCCGCCGTCGGATTGCCGACGAGCAGGAAGCAGGCCAGCGCGGCGGTGAGCGCCAGCGCCGTCGCCCAGGTGCCCGGCGTCACGCGGCGGCGATTGAGCCGGGCGGACAGCGGCAGCGCGAAGACCAGTGCGCTCACCAGGATCGGCTGCACCAGCAGGACCGCGCCCAGGGCGAGCGCGGCGACCTGCATGGCGTATCCGCCCGTGTCGCCGCCGACGCCTGCCCACCAGCGCGGGTTGCGCAGCAGCGCGCGAACCAGCGACTCGCCCTCGGGCACCGCGGCCGCCGCGCGTTGTTGCGCGACCGCGGCGACCGCGAACAGCAGCGCCGCGAGCAGTGCGCAGACGACGGCGGCCGCCGGATGACTCGACACCCGATTAGTTTGCTGTTCGATTGCCTCGGGTCGGGGACTGCTGGGTTCGTACGGCGCGTCGCCGTGTCCGCCCCGGCGTGTCGCCGGAGGCGGGACTTGCGGCGCGGCTGGAGAACCCGCTAGTCGTGCCCGATCCGCGTGCGGGCGTGCTCTTGCCCGAGCCCACACCGCGGACCACGGTGCCGCCCGTGGCGGCTTTCGCGTTGCCACGGCGGCGCGCGGGCGCGGTGACCGGCTCGGCGCGGCCCGTCTCGCCCGACCGGCCCCGGGACTGTTTCCCGCCGCGGCCACCGGACGGCGCGTGCTCTGCGCGCCTACCCGGCTTGCGCCGCGCGGTTTTCGCCGGATCCGTGGCAGCAACGGGTACGGGCGCGGCCGCCGCCTCGACCGGAACGCCGGACGGGCGGCGCGCGCCGGTGATGGCGATCAGTGTGCTGTCGCCGGGACGCACCGCGACTCCGTCGATTTCGACGCCCGCCTTGCGTGCCATCGTCTCGACCTCGCGGCGCTCTTCGTCCATCACCAGCGTGACGACCACGCCGTCCTCGCCCGCGCGGGCGGTGCGCCCGGCCCGGTGCAGGTAGGCCTTCGGCTCCGGCGGCGGATCGACGTGTACGACGAGAGAGATCCCGTCGACGTGGATGCCGCGCGCCGCGACATCGGTGGTGACCAGCACCGGCACCGAGCCGTCGGCGAACGCCGCGAGGGTGCGGGTGCGGTTGTTCTGCGCCTTGCCGCCGTGCAGCGCGCCCGCGGCGATGCCCGCGCCGCGCAGTTGTTTGGCGAGCCGGTCGGCGCCGTGCTTGGTGCGGACGAACATGATGGTCAGCCCGTCGCGTGCGGCGATCTCGGTGGCGACGTTCCGTTTGGCCACTTTGTCGCCGACGTACAGCAGATGATGCGACATCGTGGTGACCGACGCCGAGGGCGGCGCGGTGGAATGCGTCACGGGCGAGCGCAGGTAGCGCTTGACCAGCTTGTCGACCTCCCCGTCCAGGGTGGCCGAGAACAGCAGGCGCTGGCCGTCGCGCGGGGTGCGGTCCAGCAGCTTGGTCACTTGCGGGAGGAAGCCCATATCGGCCATGTGGTCGGCCTCGTCCAGGGCGGTGATCATCACGTCGGACAGGTCGGCCGACCCCTGCGCGATCAGGTCGGCGAGTCGTCCGGGCGTGGCGATGAGCAGGTCGACACCGCGGGCAAGGCGGTCGGCTTGGCGCTTGATCGGAGCGCCGCCGACCACCGCGGCGACGCGCAGGCCGAGCGCGAGCGCCGGTTCGTCGAGCGCCCGCTCGATCTGCGCGGCCAGTTCGCGGGTCGGCACCAGCACGAGTCCGCGCGGGCGGCCCGGCTTGGCCGCGCCGCCCGACAGACGGGTGAGCATCGGGAGGCCGAAGGCCAGGGTCTTCCCGGAACCGGTGGGTCCGCGGCCGAGGACGTCCTTGGCTGCCAGGACATCCGGCGCCGTGGCGGCCTGGATCGGGAACGGCGTCTCGATGCCGTCGCGTCGCAGTGCCTGTATGAGCACGGCGGGCAGGCCCAGATCCGCGAAGGTCGCGGTGGGCTCCGCGGCGACGGTGGTCGAGGAGGTCACGAGGTGGGTGTGCCTTTCGTCGCACAGCGCGTTCGACACGAACGTGCTGTTCGGTGGGATGGAGAGCGGTGCACGATGCGGTTCACCGCGCTGCGGCGCGGGCGATGACGCGCGCCGGGTGGAGCGAGAGGTGTGGCCGGCCGAAGGTCAGCCGAACGTCCAGGATACGTGTCCGCGAATCAGCCGTGGAACAGCCGACTCAGTTCCACCAGCCAGGGTACGGCCACGGCCAGCGTCGGCACCACCAGAATGGCCGCCGAGCCGAGGTAGGCGGCCGCGGCGATGCGGATGTCGCCGATCCGCTCGCTGAGCCGCTGGATGCGGATCAGCGTGGTGGGGCCGCCCGCGGCGAGCGCGCCTTGCGGGGCGGTGGATTTCGCGCACGCGACGAGGGCGCGGGCCAGCGGTTTCGGGCCGGTGACCTTGACGGCCGAGTCGTCGGCGAGCAACTCGATGAGCAGTTTGACCGAGCCGAGCGCGGCCTTGCTGCGCACCACCCTGGGGAAGGCCTCGTGCACCGCCGTGAACGCTTCCAGTACGAGATCGTGCCTGGCGCGCAGGTGCGAACGCTCATGGCTGACGATGGCGGTGATCTCGGCGTCGGCGAGGTTGGTCAGGGTGCCTTCGCTGAGCACCACGCGCTGGCGCAGGCCGGGCAGGCAGTAGGCGATGGGCTCGGTGGCGGCCAAGACCCGGATGTCGGCCGCCCGCCGGTGCGGACCGCTCTGGTCGAGCAGGTCGACGAGCATGCGGTGACGCGCCCGCCGCCTGCGGGTGTGCACGCCGACCCGGATGATCGCGTAGATCAGCCGGGCGCCGATCAGCAGCGTGAGCGCGAAGACGAACACGTACGCCAGCCACAGCGGCAGGCCGAGCGCGTCGATCTCCCTGGTCGGCGCGGTGGTCGGGCGGCCGTCGGGGCCGGGTACGAGCAGTTCGGCGGCGATGGCCAGCCCCGAGCCGAACGCGCTGAGCACGGCGGCGAGCGCGATGGCCTGCCAGAGCACCAGCGCTGCGCGGGGCGTCCGATAGGTCCACCTCGCCCGGCTGAGCAAGGCCGGGGCAGGCCCCGCGAGAAGCAATGCCAGTCCGGCGAAGACCGGCGCGGTTGCGTTCATCGACTCAGCTCACTGCGTTGTGGGGCCAGGGCGCCCGAGGAGTCTACGTCTACTGCGGCGGTGGCGCCGAGTCCTCGTCCTCGGTTGCTTCGAGCTTAGCGAGTGCTTCGCGGAGAGCGGCAGCCTCGTCCTTGCCTACCTGTTCCACGAAGTGCACCAGCGCGGCGGCGCGGCTGCCCGCCGCGTCGGCCTGTTGCAGCGCGTCGACCATCAGACTGGCCACGAGCTCGTCGCGAGTGTGCACGGGTGCGTAGCGGTGCGCCCGGTCGTCGCGCCGCTGGACCACGAGGTTCTTCTTCGCGAGTCGTTGCAGCACGGTCATCACCGTGGTGTACGCGAGCTCACGGCGTGCGGCGAGCGCCTCGTGCACCTGCCGGACCGTTTGTGGTTCGTCGGCCGACCACAACTGGTCCATGACCGCTTTCTCGAGTTCACCAAGACCTGCCATCCCACAATTTTAGGTACTCAACGACGCCGATGCGTACTACAGGGTGTCGTAACCATGAAATAGCTGGTGTGTCATTTCTCATAGGGCGCGGATTCCGGGGTCGCGGCAGCCGGTCCACCGACCTTCCCGCGCACGTGCCTGGCGCCGATCGGCACGATCATCGGCCGCCCCGACACCGGGTCCTCGAGCACCGTGGCGTCCAGCTCGAACACCTCGCGCAGCAGCTCGACCGACACCACCTCGCCCGGGGCCCCCGTGGCCACGACGCGTCCGTCGTGCATGACGACGAGCTGGTCGCTGTAGCGGATCGCGAGATTCAGATCGTGCAGCACCATGACGACGGTGCGCCCCAGATCGGCGTGCAACCGGTCGACGAGGTCGAGTACCTCGATGGAGTGCGCCAGATCCAGGTAGGTGGTCGGCTCGTCGAGCAGCAGGATGTCGGTGCCCTGGGCCAGCGCCATCGAGATCCACGCGCGCTGGCGCTGTCCGCCGGACAGCTCGTCGAGCGCGCGGTCGGCCAGGTCGGCGATCCCGGTCTGTTCCAGTGCCGTCGTCACCTCGGATTCGTCGGTGTCCGACCATTGCCGGAACCAGGACTGGTGGGGATGGCGTCCGCGCGCGACCAGATCGGCGACGGTGAGTCCTTCCGGGGCGACCGGCGACTGCGGCAGCATGCCGACGATGCGGGCGACGTCCTTGGTCTTCATCGTCGAAATGGCCTTGCCGTCCAACAGGACCCGGCCGTGGCGCGGGCGCAGCAGACGGCCGAGCGAACGCAGCAGGGTGGACTTTCCGCAACCGTTGGGCCCGATCACGGTCGTGACCACGCCCGGGGCGATTGCCAAGCTCAGTCCGTCGACGATCACCCGGTCGCCGTAACCGAGGGTGACCCCCTCGGCGCCGAGCCGGTGGCCCGTCGCGCTCGCCGGTGCCTCGGCTTCGGAGGTGGTGATGTCCGCGATCGTCATGTCAGCGTCGCCTTCCGGTTCATACGCACGAGCAGGTACAGCAGGAACGGGCCGCCGAATGCCGCGGTCACGACGCCGACGGGCAGGTCGACCGGAAACAGCGTCCGGGAGGCGACATCCGAGCCGACCACCAGGATGGCCCCGACCACGGCGGAGCCGACGAGCGGTTCGCCCGGAGTGCTCAGAACGCGTCGCGCGATCTGCGGCGCGGCGAGGGCGACGAACCCGACCGGTCCGACGGAGGCGGTGGCGACCGAAGCCGCCACGACGGCCGCGCCGATCAGGACGGCCTGCTGGGTCTGGATCCGCACCCCGAGCGCTCGGGTGGTGTCCGAGCCGAGGCGCAACGCGGCCAGTGTGCGGGCGGAGCCCAGTGCGACGAGCGCGGCGGCGCCCGCGGCGATCGCGACGGGCGCCAGGTGCGCGGAGTCGGCCGCGTTGAGCGATCCGTTCAACCACAGTTGCACGCGCTGCGCGTCGATCAGGTTGGCGCGGGTGAGCAGCCAGCTGATGCCCGCCATCAGCAGCGCGTTGACGCCGACGCCGATCAGCACCAGCCGCAGCCCGGTGGCGCCGTACGCGCCGGTGGACGTGCGTCCCCAGGCGAGCAGGTAGACGGCCACCGCGGTGAGCAGGCCGCCCGTCATCGCGGCCAGCGGAGCGCCGAGGGAGGCGGCCAGTCCGGTGGTCGCACCGCCGGTGCCGACCAGCACCACGACCGCGCCCAGGCTCGCTCCCGTGGTGATGCCGAGCATGTCCGGGGCGGCCAGCGGGTTGTGCAGGATGGATTGGGTGATCGCGCCCGCGAGTCCGAGCGCCAGCCCCACCACCAGCGCGGTCAGCGCGCGCGGCAGCCGGGATTCCAGCACGATGAACCGCTGTGCCCGGGTGCCGCCGCCGGTCAGCACGTCCAGCACGCGCCCGAGCGGCAGAGGGGACTCGCCCACCGCGATGTCCAGGCAGAACAGTCCGAACGCCAGCACGATCAGTGCCGCGACGATCAGCACCATCCGCGGCCGCAGCACCGCCGACACCGGTCCGACGCGCAGTGCGGGCCGCGCGCTCGTGTTTCGCAGCGAAATCGTCACAGATCCACCAACTTTCGCCGCCGCACGAACGCGAGGAACAACGGCACGCCGAGCAAGGCCAGCATCACCCCGACCTCCAGCTCCCCGGGTCGGGTCACCAACCGACCGGCCACGTCGGCGAGCAACAACAGCAACGCGCCGAGAATGCCGGAGTAGGGGACCAGCCAGCGATAGTCCGGTCCGGTGACGACCCGCGCGAGATGCGGGACGACCAAGCCCAGGAACGCGATCGGCCCGACCGCCGCCGTCGCCGCGCCCGCCAGCAGCACGACGGCCGCGAGGCCGAGCGCCCGGCTCCGGCCCACATGCACGCCGAGCCCGCGAGCGACGTCGTCGCCGAGGCCGAGCAGATTCAGTCCCGGCGCTGCCGCCACAGCCAGCAGCATGCCGGCCGCCAGGAACGGAAGTACCTGCCAGAACACCGCCGCGTCGCGGCCTGCGACCGTGCCGATCACCCAGAACCGGTAGGTGTCCAGCGCCGACGCGTCGAACAGCACTACCGCGTTCGTCATCGCCTGGAGGAACGCGGTGACGGCTGCGCCCGCGAGCACCAGGCTCAGCGGGTTCGCCTTACCGCCGCCGACGGACGAGGTCCCGAACACCACCAGCCCGGCGATCAGCGCTCCGGCGAACGCGAACCAGATGTATTGCTCCGGCGCGGTGAAGGCGAACAGGTACACGCTCAGCGCCGCGAGAAACGCCGCGCCCGCGTTGAGTCCGAGCAATCCGGCGTCGGCGAGCGGGTTGCGGGTGTAACCCTGGATCAGCGCGCCCGCGATGCCGAGGGCGGCCCCGCAGACGAGCGCCAGCGCGGTGCGAGGGAGGCGCAGTCCGCGCACGATCTGCTCTTCGGTGGACCCCGCCGCGCAGGTGAAGGGTCCGCCGGGGCAGGTGAGCGCGTGGTGCACGGCGTCGTACACGGTTGCCGGCGCGAGGGAGCGCGCGCCGACCGCGACACCGGCGAGTACGGCGAGCAGGAGCAGGACGGTCGAGACGAGGAGTCCGGAAAGACGTCGCCGCCTCACGGTGGCAAGAGGGGTCACGGCGTCGAACTGCTCCTGGAATCAGCGGGTACGGTTGCTGGGTCTGGTAAGCCTAACCTATCTTTCGCTACACGGGCATGGCCGAGTGTCCGCCGCGCCCTGCGACGGAGCCGATCCCGGAGGAGGTTCGATGACCGAGCTCATCACCACGCCAGAACATCGATCGATGACGGCGTTCGGACGCGCCTGCGCCCGGCTTCGCACGCTGCAACCGGAACATCCTCGGGTATACGCGGTCGCGGCGATGGCCGAGCAGGGGAAACGACGCTGGTGGCAGCTGGCGGACGGAGTGCGCGAGGGGCGGGTCGAACTCATGTACCGGCGGCACGCGGCGGAGATGATCAGCGCCGACATCGCAGCGGAAGTGGTTGCCACAGCACTCATCCACGCGATCGTGGGACGGGTGGTCGCGCTGCTCGTCGCGGAGGAGCGGGCGTGGGACCCGGGGTTGGAGAATCTCTGGATCCATACCGACAACGACGGCGGAATCGACTGGGCAGGCCTGTCGGACACCACGATTCGCGTGGTCGATGGCGATCCGCTGGCGGGCGGGCCGAGTGTGGTCACGCTGCCTTGCGTGGAGGCGATGTACATCTGGCTGGCGCATCGCTGCGAGTCCGCGCTGACCGTCGTCCAGCAGAACATGGCGCGCTGCTCGGGGCTGAGCGCCCGGCGGTTCTGGTCGCTGGTGGGTGAATCCGTCGCGGGCGCATCGACTTACGTGCCGGATCTGGCGCGGACCGATTCCGCCGCCGGTGCGCGGCGCGGTCAGGGACTGCTGGCGGCGATGGCCGAGCGGGGGCTGCCGGTGCGCCGGTCGGGGTCTTGCTTAGTTAGGTAAGCCTGACCTATACTCGTTCTCGGCGTACGGATCGCGTGAGAGTCCCGAGGGCTGCGGTGACCCCCGATCCCTTGCCGCGGCGGGCTCCACTCCTTGTGGGGCCCGCCGCTCTGTATCCCGCTGTGAACTATGTCGCGCCGCTCGGCTCTGGCGTGCCGTCATGTCTCGGATCTACGCTGACGCCGACACGAACGCCGAACACCCTGCACATCAAGAGCATTGGATGTCCGGGCCGCCGTCGGCAGGTCACCGCCACGCCGCGGCTGCGCTCGGTGCCGTGTCACGACCATCGGCGCGCATCGTCGCGCGCCCTATCTCCGAGTCCCGATGACGCCGCCGGAGTCACCGGCGTTCGCGGCGGCTCAACGGTAGTTCGAGGGGTTGTACCGACTTGCTCACCATCAGACCGTCCCGTCCCCGTTCGATCGCGGCCGCGCTGGCCGCTGTCGCGGTACTCGTCCTGCCCGCCTGTGGTGCCGGCGAGCGGGAGGGGACCGGTCCAGCCCAGCCGACTCCGCACGCCGCGCCGCACTGGGACTACGACGCCGAGGGGCCCGACCATTGGGCTGAGCTGGACCGGGACTATCTGACCTGCAAGAGCGGCCATCAGCAGTCACCCGTCGACCTGCCCAGTCACGCCCTGCTCGAGTCGTCCGAGCACATCGTCATCGACTATCACTCGGTGCCCGCGGTGACGCTGCGGAACAACGGGCACACCGTGCAGGCGAATCTGCGACCGGGCAACGGAAACCGCGTCATGGTCGACGGCGTGCCGTTCGAACTCGCGCAGTTCCATTTCCATCTGCCCAGTGAGCACACCGTGGACGGCGTGGGCACCACGATGGAAGCGCACTTCGTGCACAAGAGCGCCACGGGCAAGCTGGCCGTGCTGGGCGTGCTGCTGCAAGCCACACCGGGACCCTCGGCCTACGCGCCGATCCTCTCGGTCGCGCCGCGAGCGGTGGACGTCGGACCCATCGTGCCGGGCCCGATAGACCTGCGCTCGCTGTTGCCGGCCGTCGTCGACCAGTACCGGTACGAGGGTTCACTCACCACCCCTCCGTGCAGCGAGGGCGTCTCGTGGACGGTGCTCGGCAGTCCGGTCGCGGTGGACCCCGCCGACGCGGAGCGGTACCGGACGCTGTTCGCGCACAGCAATCGGCCGACTCAGCCGTTGAACGGGCGTCCGATCACGCTTGCCGGCGGGTGAGGCCGCGACGGCGGGCCGTGCGAGCTGTGCGACAGTGAATGCATGACACAGCAGGAGACGCAGCGGTTCGGCTCGCTGTCGGGCGTCACACCGGAGCAGATGAACGCCTACAGCGAAGGCACCTTCGCCGACCTGATCGGCCTGCGCTACACCGAGCTGACCCCCGACCGCGTGCGCGGCGAATGGGTCGTGAAACCGCATCTCTACCAGCCCGCGGGTATCCAGAACGGCGGCGTGTACTGCACCGTCATCGAGACGCTCGCCAGCATCGCCGGCGGCATCTGGTTCGGCGACCAGGGCACGGTCGTCGGCGTGAACAACAACACCGATTTCTTGCGCGCGGTGCGCGAGGGCACGCTGTCGGGTGAAGCGACGCCCCTGCATCGCGGCAGGCTGCAACAGCTGTGGCAGGTCGTGATCACCGACGAGCAGGGACGCACCGTGGCGCGCGGTCAGGTGCGGTTGCAGAATCTGCCGCGGCCTTCCTGAGCGCTCGTCCGGCGACAGCTGAACGAGCGTGCCAGAATGTCCGTCACCCGCCACTGCGAACCGGTGAGGAGCCAGGATGCGACTGTCGCCGCATGAGCAGGAGCGCCTGCTGCTCAGCTACGCCGCCGAGCTGGCCCGGCGCAGGCAGGCGCGCGGGCTCAAACTGAACCATCCGGAGGCGGTCGCGTTGATCACCGACCACGTGCTGGAAGGCGCGCGGGACGGCCGCACCGTCGCCGAGCTGATGTCCTCGGGACGCACGGTGCTCACCCGCGCCGACGTGATGGAAGGCGTGCCGGAGATGATTCCCGACGTCCAGGTGGAGGCGACCTTCCCGGACGGCACCAAACTCGTCACCGTGCACCACCCGATCGGCTAGGCGGACGTCATGCGGTATCAGAGCGAGGCCGCCTGCGGATCGCGCCGAGGCCGGGCATGATTCCCGGCGAGTATTTCTGCGCCGAGGGCGTCATCGAGCTGAATTCCGGCGCGGAGGGCATCGAACTCGACGTGCTCAATACCGGTGATCGCCCCGTGCAAGTCGGCAGCCATGTGCACTTCCCGCAGGCGAACGCGGCCCTGGACTTCGACCGAGACGCCGCCCACGGCCGCCGTCTCGACATCCCGGCCGGGACGGCGGTGCGCTTCGAGCCCGGTCTGGCGCAACGGGTTCGGCTCGTGCCGTTGGGCGGCGCCCGTGAGGTCCACGGGATCACCCTGACCCCGCCGGGCCGCCTCGATGACTAGGCGCAGGCGACGAGGAGTGTCAGCCGTACGAGGGCTCAGGAGATAGGACGCGATGAGTGAGCTGAGCCGGGCGCGGTACGCCGAACTGTTCGGGCCGACGACGGGCGACCGGATCCGCCTGGCGGACACCGACCTGCTGATCGAGATCACCGAGGACCGCAGCGGGGGACCGGGCCGCGCGGGCGACGAGGCCGTGTTCGGCGGTGGCAAGGTACTGCGCGAGTCGATGGGCCAGTCCCGCGCGACCCGCGCCGACGGCGCTCCCGACACCGTGATCACGGGCGTGGTGATCATCGATCACTGGGGGATCGTCAAGGCCGACGTCGGGATTCGCGACGGACGGATCAGCGCCATCGGGAAGGCGGGCAATCCCGACACCATGACCGGGGTGCACCCGGACCTCGTCGTCGGCCCCTCCACCGAGATCATCGCGGGCAACGGCCGCATCCTCACCGCGGGCGCCATCGACTGTCACGTGCACTTCATCTGCCCGCAGCTGCTGGAGGAGGCGCTCGGCGGCGGCATCACCACCCTCATCGGCGGGGGCACCGGCCCGGCCGAGGGCAGCAAGGCGACCACCGTGACGCCCGGCGCGTGGCATCTGGCGCGGATGCTCGAGGCCACCGACGGCTGGCCGGTGAACATCGTGCTGCTCGGCAAGGGCAACACCGTCAGCGCCGAGGCAATGTGGGAACAATTACGCGCTGGCGCATCGGGTTTCAAGCTGCACGAGGACTGGGGCTCCACGCCCGCCGCGATCGATGCCTGTCTCACCGTGGCCGACGCCGCCGGAGTGCAGGTGGCGCTGCACTCGGACACGTTGAACGAGGCCGGATTCGTCGAGGACACCCTCGCCGCCATCGCGGGCCGCGGCATCCACGCCTACCACACCGAGGGCGCGGGCGGCGGGCACGCGCCCGACATCATCACCGTCGCCGCCCATCCCAATGTGCTGCCCAGCTCGACCAATCCGACGCGCCCGCACACGATCAACACCCTCGACGAGCACCTGGACATGCTCATGGTGTGCCACCACCTGAGTGCCTCGATCCCGGAGGATCTGGCCTTCGCGGAGAGCCGCATCCGTCCGTCCACCATCGCGGCGGAGGATCTGCTGCACGACCTCGGCGCCATCTCGATGATCGGCAGCGACTCGCAGGCCATGGGCCGCATCGGCGAGGTCGTGCTGCGTACCTGGCAGACCGCGCACGTGATGAAGCGCCGTCGCGGCCCGCTGCCGGGCGACGGCCCCGCCGACAACGCCCGCGTGCGGCGCTACGTCGCGAAATACACCATCTGCCCGGCCGTCGCGCACGGCCTCGACCACGAGATCGGTTCCGTGGAGGTCGGCAAGCTCGCCGACCTGGTGCTGTGGGAGCCCGCGTTCTTCGGCGTCCGCCCGCACGCCGTGCTCAAGGGCGGTGCGATCGCCTGGGCCGCGATGGGCGACGCCAACGCCTCCATTCCCACGCCGCAGCCGGTGCTGCCGCGCCCCATGTTCGGCGCCGCCCCGGCGACCGCCGCCGCCACTTCGCTGCATTTCGTCTCCGAGCAGGCGATCGAGGATGGCCTCGCCGACCGGTTGCGGGTCCAGCGCAAACTGGCGCCGGTCCGCAACGTCCGTGGCGTGCGGAAGACCGACATGCCGCACAACGACGCCATGCCGCGCATCGAGGTCGAGCCGGACACCTTCACCGTGCGCATCGACGGCGAGGTCTGGCGCGAACAACCCGCCACCGAACTGCCCATGGCGCAGCGATATTTCCTCTTCTGAATCGCGCTCACGAGTCGAGCCACTGCTCGATCTGGTCGAGGTCGATCGCGGCGGTGATGGGTGCGCCGTCGTCGGCGTCGACGAGTTCCCAGATGTAGGGCACCGAGCCGCCGCGCAGCAGGCGGTAGCCCGCTCGTCCGGCTCGCGCGGTGAGCTGGTGGAGTCGCAGGCTCAGGCATTCCGTTTCCGGCAGGTGGCGTTCGCTGTCAGTCATCAGGTCCTCCCGAAATCGGTGTGCTCGGGTCGAATCGGGCGTGATGCGCCCGGCCGCGACCAACGCCGCGAACGCGGCGCGCTCGCGGGCGCAGCCGTGCTCGCGGTGCAACTGCATCGCGAGATGTGTTTCGGCGAGCGGGAGCGGCTGGACGGGTGCGCCACCCGTCCAGGTCGTCGGCCATTCGACCGAGCGCAGGTCGGAGCGCATGTCGGCGGAGCGCTGCTGGGCCAGGAGACGGAGGTGTTCTGCACGGCGCGTTCGGGATTCTCGACTTCGGGACAGACGCCAGAGGCCGACCTGTACATGGAGCACGCCGGTGATCTGCGGCGCTACCATGACATTGCTTCGGCCATTCGGCGTACAGCTTTCGATGAATCGCGATCGCGAGACCTGTCCGGCGGGTAGCTGGGAGTTGTGCACCGCCTGACACGATTCGAGGTCCAGGAGTGGCACACGGCTGGGCGAGTTGTGAGTAGGGCTCTCGCAGGTGTGCCACTCGTGGCCGAAACAGGAAGGGGCGAGGGGTGAGGCGTCGGCTGGCCGTGGGGGGCGTTGGAGTGGTGGTGCTTCTGACTGCGATGTTCGCGACTTCCGCGGCAGCGCCGCCGTCCGGGAGTGGGTCCGGATCGCAATCATCGGGTCCTACTGTCACCTTGAACGACTACTGCCCGGAGCGCGGGGCGGTCGGCCGACTTGCCGACGGTCGCACCGCCTACTGCACACAGGTGCGGGGTGCCGACGCGTTCGTGTGGTCCTACAGCCGCGATCCGATCCCTCGCGATCCCAACACGCGTGGTTACACCTGCGACAGGGATGCTTGTCGCTGGCCCGACGGCACCGGCGTCCCGAACTATCAGCGCTGCGGGCTGCTCTGTGGTGAGCCTCCTACCAGTGGTGACATGCAGAGCGGCCGTTACGACTGCTTCGAGACGGGAGCGGCGTTCGAAGAGTGCGAACGCCGAATCCGATGAGACGCGCTACGTCGGCGTGACAACGCTTCGAGCCGGTCCGGCCGGGACGTGCCGTCGATAGAATTCCACTGTGCCGCATGCCATTACCGCGCTCATACTTCCCGGGACCCACGACACTGCGGCGGCAGACCGGTGGGACCTGGTGCCGGTGCCTCTGCACGGTGGCCTGACGCTTTTTCATCTCACGCACTACTACACGGCCTTTTGGCAAGCGACGCGGAAGGTTGCCGACTATGTCGAGTTGCCATCGGAGGCGTCTGGGCTGTTCCCCCGCGAAGGCGTTCTCCGCATACTCGCCGCCGACTTGTCCGCCAGGCCCGATCCGACCTTCGCAGTGGTGTTCACGGACTACTTCGCCGGTGCCGGAGAGCAGTGGGCCACGGTATCCGTTGCGGGTGGGCCGTTGCTCTCCGTGAGCACGATCAATGCGGCGCTGCGGACTCTGGGTGTCACCGCGGCAGCGGGATTGGACGAGTTCGACACGGTCGGATTGTCGGCGCACAGATCGTCGCCCGACTACCTCCACCGCTACCTCGATCTATGCGACGAACTCGGTGTCTGACGCCTCGGGACCGCTGCGGACGCCAACAGGCTTCCTGTAATCGAGCCACTCTCGGAGCGTTGACCATGACGCAAGGTCATAGTTGAGACTGGGTCGCATGAGAACCAGCGAACTCGCGAGGGCCGCGGGCACGACACCTCGTGCAGTGCGCCACTACCACCGGCTCGGTCTACTCGCAGAACCCACGCGCAGCGCAAACGGCTATCGCGATTACTCGCTCAAAGACCTTGCGCGACTGATGCGTATCCGCTGGCTTGCCGAGAACGGTCTACCGCTTGGTTCCGTGGCGACGGTCCTGGCCGAGAAACGATCGACCACCGGCGCCGACGATCTCCGTGACGATCTGCACGCACTCATCTCGAGCTGCGAGCGCGAGATCACTACGCTGGAACTGAAGCGACAGCGATTGACGCGACTGCTGCAATCCGCGGTCCAAGGAGAGGAGCTGACCGCTCTTCCAGCGGATCTGGTTGCGGCGTTCCATACGGTGCGATCGGAAGCAAGCTGCGAGGCAGAGATTCGAACGCTCGAGCGCGAAAAGGACCTACTGGAGGTCCTTGCGATTTCGAGCGCTCTGCCGGATCAGGTCTTGACGTGGTTCGCGCAGATGTTGAGCTGCGCTGACACGCGTGTCGTCTATCGGCAGCTCCTTCAGGCATGGGGAAAGCTCGAGGGGAGGCGGGTCGGGGATGCCGCCGAACAGATCGAACTCGCTGCGAATGAGCTCGCCGGTCATCTGAGCAGCTCGCTCCCTGCGGAGACGGTCTTCGCTGTGCCCGACGACGACACAATCGGCGGTCTCCGGCTCGACGAATGCATTCCTGACGATGCTCAGCGCCAGGTCGTACTGCGTGCTCTCGAGATCTTGTCGACGCACCCTGAGCCGGTGACTTCATGATGTCGCCGATCTTTCGCTTCGCTCGTTCGCGGCTCAGGGCATATCGGTCGGTGTGGATGTGGATCCGAGGGAAGACCGATCCAGGGAACGGGCTGGTATTCACGGCGTCAGCGGGCGTGCTCACGATGCCTGTCGCCTTCGCGGCCGCCACACTGATCGAGGTCGTGGTCCTGCATCTGGTTCTTCCGTGGGTCTGGCTGAAGATCGTTCTCGCAGTGGTCTCTCTGTCGTCCCTCGTACTGCTGGCCGCGTTCATCGCCGACGATGTCGTACATCCGCACTATTTGTCGGGAGGCGTGCTCGTTCTTCGGCGGACCGGGAAAGTCGTCGCCGAGGTTCCGGTCAACCACATAACGCGTGTCGTGACCATGCGGCGGTATTCGCGTACGGCACCCGTGATCGAGGGCGGCAGTCTGCACCTCCCGAATCATGAAGGCACCAACATCGAGCTTTCGCTCCGGCAGCGAACTGACGCCACGCCCGCTTTCATCGAGAAATGGCGCAGCTCAGGGCCTGTCACCACGATATGCCTGTATGTGGACGAGCCGTCGCAGCTCGCGGATGCGATACGGGAGGCACAACAAACAGACGTGCGTCGAACGTCGAATGGGCGCACCTAGCCGTGCACCCTGTGAGCGACGCGGAGTGCGGGTAAAAGCACGCCTACCAGGCTCACACAATCGCCGAGGCGCCGAGCGAAGGATCACTCGAGCCGATGCTCATGGATCGATGTACTCAGCCCCGTGCCGTTGATGTCCAAGTACAGCAGGCGTTCGGTGACGGAGAGGATGACCGTGTTACGGCGTTCGATCGCGGCGACGGCGGCATCGATGACGTCGCGATCGAAGCTGTATAGCGGAATCGTTTCGGCGCGGTGGATGCGCTTGCCGGTGTATTGCGCCAGCACCTTCGCGGGGTCACGATGGGTGTAGACCGCGACGCGTTCGGCGAGTTTGCTCCCGCGATGCAGCCGGTCGGCGTCGGGCGCGCCGACTTCGATCCACGCGGTGAGGCGTCCGGTGAGGTCGCGCACCAGCACCGCGGGCTCGTCGGTGGAGGATACCCCGCCGTCGCTGAAGGCGATTCCCTCCTCGTACTCGAGGCAATAGGCCAGCACTCGCGTCAGCATGAACTCCGCGGTTTCGGACGGGTGACGCGCTACCCGCAACTCCAACTCCTGGTAGACGCCCCGATCGACGTCGGCCAGTTGGACGGCGAAGTTGTGCAGTGTCGCGCTGAGTGCCATAGGTGCAGGAGCTTAACGGCGGTCGCAGTGCAGCCCGGAAGTGCCATGGCGATCACCACGAATAGCGCGCCCAGTAATGCCGGCTCAGTCTTCGCCCGCTCGGCGCTGATACGGGCGGGCCCGGAATACGTCCCGCAACCAAGGGGCTCTGCGGTGATGGGGGCGGCTGCGATCGGCCCACAGCGGGTTCGATTCGTCGCGACGGTAGACCGGTAGCTGGCCCGCGATGGCGAAGTGCAGGCGGGTGGCTTTGCCGACCACCTCACCGTCGGTGGCCAGCGCCTCCGGTGTGGGTAGCTGTACGAAGAGTTCGGGTAACTGGCGCTCGCCGTAGACCTTGCTGTGGCCGATCGCCGCCAGCAGCAGCGCCAGCACCGCACGGGTGCGCGACCAGCGCAGATCGGCGCGCAGCCAGCGTACGTCGAGCAGCCCGGCGTCGAGCCGGTCGCGGAACGCGGGCACGGCGCCGTGCGGATGGTAGGGGCCGTTGCCGATGAACAGGAACCACACCCGCTGCCAGCGCCCGTCCAAGCAGATCTCGATCGGTTCGGCCCGGCGCAGCGTGACCACGAGCGCGGCGGCGAATGCGGGCCATTTCCCCCAGCGCGACTGCCACTTCTCACGCAGCTGCACGAGATCCGGATAGGCGCCGAGGCTGGCGGTGTTGATCAGGTACCTGGTGCGCGAACCGGTTTCATCCTCGCACTCGACGCTGGCGATATCGACCGCGACCGCCTCGCCGACACCGGTGGCGTCGATGACCTCGCGCAGGTCGTAGACGCCGAGGTCGCGGGCGAAATGATTCAGTGTGCCGGTCGGGATGACGACCAACGGCAACTCGTGGCGCAGCGCGACCGCGGCCACGGCGGCCACCGTGCCGTCACCGCCCGCGACGCCGACCGCCGAGACCGGTTCGCCGTGTTCGGCGATGGCCTGCTCGAGTTGTTCGGCACAGTCCAGGTCCGGTCGCGTGCGCAGTACGGTGGCCGCGGGCAACGCCGCGACGACGTCGTCGGTGGGATCGTAGTTCGGGTCGCCGGAGATCGGATTCACCATGACCACAAGGCCTTTGCCCTCGACCAGCGCGGGTACCTCGCGGACCGGGCGGGCCTGCGCTTCGTCCGACTCGCGCACCGGCCACCAGCGGCGGGTGGCCAGGGCGACACCGGAACCGACGGCCGCTCCGACGAGCACGTCGGAACTCCAATGCACGCCGGTGTGTACCCGGGAGTACGCGACGGTGGCGGCCAGCGGGGCGACAACCAATGCGGTGCGCGGACTTTCCAGAGCCACGGCCGTGGCGAAGGCCGCGGCGCAGGCGCTGTGTCCCGAAGGGAACGAGGAGGACGTCGGGGCAGGGGTGAGCCGCCGGTGCGCGGGCAGCAGTTCGGCGGCAGGCCTGCGCCGTGCGACGAGCGGCTTCAGGCCCGCGTTGACGACGAGACTCGCGCCGGCGACGGAGACGACACCGCGGAACGCCGCCCGCCGCGGCGCGCCCTGGCGGGTGGCGAGTAGCGCCGCGATGACCAGCCACAGTCCGCTGAAATTCGCGCTGCCGGTAATCCGCAACAGACCGTGGTCGACCGCCGAGGCAGGCAGTTCGGCGACCACGCCGCCGATCGCTCGATCGATTCGTCCGATGCCGTGGAACTTCCGGCGCACCCTGCTACTCACCCGGTCGACACTACCGATCACCGCGCGAACGTCGCGAAACACCGTGACGCGAAACATTTCGACGCCAACTGTGCGGCCGGGTAGGCGCGGTGATCGCCTTCATATCCGGTCCTACGGACGCAAGCCCCGAAAACCGGGGTGTAACAGCGTTCTTCCCGAGCCGACTCCCAGGTGTCGGGAATTCGAAAGGGAGGCGAATGAAGACGATCATCGGTGCGGTCGTGGCGGCGATCGCGGTGAGCATCGCTGCGGGGGGATGTCAGGGCGAATCGGATACGTCGGCGACCGGAACGAACCAGCCCGGCCGGTCCACCATCGAGGCGACTCGATCGACGCCCGCACAGGGAGGCGACACATCCGAGGCGCCCGCCCCGAAAGTTCCTGTTACCAGCGGCAAGGGGCGCTGCGTCGATCCGGACTCGAGCGCGGTCGCCGAAGCGGTGAACTCGCTCGGGCCCGCGCCGGGCGGCGCGTCGTACGTCGTCGACAGCGCCACCGACGCACCCGCCGGGTCCTGCCCCGCACTGCTGTGGGTCCTGGTGGCGACACCCCGCGGGACCGCGAGTTCACCCTGGCATGTGATGTTCTTCAGCCACGACGGCTATCTCGGCACCGCGACGGCGAAAGCGACGTCCTATACGAAGGTGGTCGGTTCGACCGAACCCGGCGATTCCGGACCAGGTCGCCAACCCCGGCGGCTAACCGAGTGGTGATGGGGCTTCCGACACAGCGGCGTGTAGGGGTGCGGCCGTCGGATCACACGGGGTGCACCGAAAAAGGGCAACCAATGGTTGCGTGATGGCGCGCGGTGGACTAGCTTCATGTGCAACCGAAAGTTGCACATGGAGAAGGGTGATCGATATGGAGTACGGCAGCATCGAACGGGAGATATTCGTCGACGCCTCGCCCGAGGTGGTCTTCGAGGTGGTCAGCAGCCCCGAGCACATCTCGGAATGGTGGACCGACGACGCCTCGTTCGACGTGACTCCCGGCGCGGTCGGTGAGCTCGTCTGGGGTGACCGGGCGGAAGTGGTCCCGATGACCGTGGTGAACGCCGAGCCGCCTCGATTGTTCTCGTTCCGCTGGTGCTATCCGGAGGGCAAGGTCGACGACTCCGCCAACGCGCTGCTGGTGACGTTCGAGCTCACCCCGTCGGGCACGGGCACCAGGATCCGGCTCGTCGAGACCGGGTTCCGGGAGATGGGCTGGGAGGCCGCGAAGCTTGCGGAGCAATACCGCGAACACAGCACGGGGTGGGACACCTTCGTTCCCCGGCTCGGGGAGTACCTGGCTCGGCTGGTATCGACCCCGTGACCGCCGCCGTCGACGACGACCTGTGGTCCGCGGTCGGGGACCCGACCCGTCGGCGGATGCTCGACCTGTTGCTGGCCGATGGTGGCGGCACGGCCACCGGTCTCAGTGAGCGGCTGCCGGTGACCCGGCAGGCGGTCGCCAAACATCTCGGCGTGCTCGACCGCGTCGGTTTGGTGCATGCCACGCCCGCAGGCCGGGAGCGGAGGTATCGGGTGGACGAGGAGCAACTGGCCCGCGCGGTCG
Source organism: Nocardia sp. CY15 (assembly GCF_009829295.1). Lineage (NCBI taxonomy): Bacteria > Bacillati > Actinomycetota > Actinomycetes > Mycobacteriales > Nocardiaceae > Nocardia > Nocardia sp. CY15. The sequence continues at coordinate 91,409 of NZ_VUOT01000016.1, read as the reverse complement.
CGCAGCTGTCCTCGGTGGGCGCGGCGTGGGACGCCAGGCTCCGGCGTATCAAGCGGATCGCCGAGGCCATCCAGCGCGAGCAGGACCAGCAGTGAACGCATGAAGGTCATACGGGAAAGCGTTACCGGTGGAGGTGCTGTCGTGTGCGCGGTCAGGCGCCGACGTATGCCGCGAGGTGCTCCCCGGTGAGGGTGGAACGAGCGGCGACCAGATCGGCGGGTGTGCCTTCGAAGACGACCAGGCCGCCGTCGTGGCCCGCGCCGGGACCGAGATCGATGATCCAGTCGGCGTGCGCCATGACCGCTTGGTGGTGCTCGATGACGATGACCGACTTGCCGGAGTCGACGAGCCGGTCGAGCAGGCCGAGCAGTTGCTCGACGTCGGCTAGGTGCAGGCCGGTGGTCGGCTCGTCGAGGACGTAGACGCCGCCCTTGTCGGCCATGTGGGTGGCCAGCTTGAGCCGCTGCCGCTCGCCGCCGGACAGCGTGGTGAGCGGCTGGCCGAGGCTGAGGTAGCCGAGCCCTACGTCGGCGAGGCGCTCGAGGATGGCGTGCGCGGCGGGCGTGCGCGCCGCACCCGCTCCGAAGAACTCCCCGGCCTCGAGCACCGACATCGCGAGCACCTCGCTGATGTCGCGGCCGCCGAGGTGGTACTCCAGCACCGACGCCTGGTATCGCTTGCCCTCGCACTCCTCGCAGGTGCTGGCGACACCGGCCATCATCGCCAGGTCGGTGTAGATGACGCCCGCGCCGTTGCAGGTGGGGCACGCGCCTTCGGAATTGGCGCTGAACAGCGCCGGTTTCACGCCGTTGGCCTTCGCGAAAGCCTTACGAATCGGTTCGAGCAGCCCGGTGTAGGTCGCCGGGTTGCTGCGCCGCGAGCCGCGAATGGGGGTCTGGTCCACCGCCACCACACCCTCGCTCGCGGGGATCGACCCGTGCACGAGCGAGCTCTTGCCGGACCCGGCCACACCGGTGACGGCGACGAGCACCCCGAGCGGAATGTCGACGTCGACGTCGCGCAAGTTGTTCGCCTTGGCGCCGCGGATCTCCAGCGTGCCTTTGGGCTTGCGCACCGTCTCCTTCAGAGTGGCCCGGTCGTCGAAATGGCGCCCGGTGACGGTGCCGCTGGACCGCAGGCCCTCGACGGTACCCTCGAAGCAGATGGTGCCGCCCGCCGTACCGGCTCCGGGGCCGAGGTCGACGACATGGTCGGCGATCACGATCGTCTCCGGCTTGTGCTCCACGACGAGCACTGTGTTGCCCTTGTCCCGCAGCCGCAGCAGCAGGTTGTTCATCCGCTGGATGTCGTGGGGGTGCAGGCCGATGGTCGGCTCGTCGAAGACGTAGGTGACGTCGGTGAGCGAGGAACCGAGGTGGCGGATCATCTTGGTGCGCTGCGCCTCACCGCCCGACAGCGTTCCGGCGGGCCGGTCGAGCGAGAGATAGCCCAGCCCGATCTCCACGAACGAGTCGAGAGTGTGCCGGAGCGCGGCCAGCAGCGGCGCCACCGACGGCTCGTCGAGGCCTCCGACCCATTCGGCCAGGTCACTGATCTGCATCGCACAAGCGTCGGCGATGCTGATCCCTTCGATCTTGGATGATCGAGCCGCCGCGCTGAGCCGGGTGCCGTCGCACTCCGGGCAGACGGCGAAGGTGACCGCCCGGTCCACGAACGCCCGGATATGCGGCTGCATCGCCTCCCGGTCCTTGGACAGGAACGACTTCTGGATCTTGGGAATCAGCCCCTCGTAGGTGAGGTTGACGCCCTCGACCTTCACCTTCGTCGGCTCTTTGTAGAGGAAGTCCTGCATCTCCCGTTTGGTGAACTCGCGGATCGGCTTGTTCGGGTCCACGAAACCCGACTCGGCGTAGACCCGCACCGTCCAGAAACTGTCGGACTTCCAGCCGGGGATGGTGAACGCGCCGTCGGAGAGCGACTTGGAGTCGTCGTAGAGCTGGGTGAGGTCGATGTCGGACACCGATCCCCGGCCCTCGCAGCGCGGGCACATGCCACCGGTGATGCTGAAGCTGCGACGTTCCTTCACGGACTTCCCGGCACGTTCAACCGTCACCGCGCCCGCTCCGCTGATCGAGGCGACGTTGAACGAGAACGCTTGTGGGGAGCCGATGTGCGGCTTCCCGAGCCGGCTGAAGAGGATGCGCAGCATGGCGTTGGCGTCGGTGGCGGTGCCGACCGTGGAGCGGGGATCGGCGCCCATCCGCTGCTGGTCCACGATGATCGCGGTCGTCAGCCCCTCCAGCACGTCGACCTCCGGACGTGCCAGCGTCGGCATGAAGCCCTGCACGAACGCGCTGTAGGTTTCGTTGATCAGCCGCTGCGACTCCGCGGCGATCGTGCTGAACACCAAGGAGCTCTTGCCCGAGCCGGAGACACCGGTGAACACCGTCAAACGGCGTTTCGGGATCTCGATGCTGACGTCCTTCAGATTGTTCTCGCGCGCTCCGTGCACGCGAATCAGATCGTGGCTGTCGGCAGCGTGCGGCGCAGTCGACTGCGGGTCCGTCCTCGTGGCCGTGCTCATCGTGTCTCCATCTGTTCGGTCGGGGCGGGCCGGCTGGTCTGCGTCGACGTGCCGGTGCCGGATGCGACGGTGATCGCCCGGTGTCGTGGCTGGGGCGCTGCGCCTCAGCGCAGTTCTTGGATGCGGATCAGGTTGCCCGCGGGATCGCGGACGGCGCAGTCGCGAACTCCGTACGGCTGATCGGTCGGCTCCTGGACGATCTCGGCGTCGTGGGCCGCCAGCCGCTCGAAGGCGCCATCGAGATCTTTGGTTGCCAAGAGAATGCCGCCGTAGGTTCCCTTGGCCATCATCTCGGTGATGGTGCGGCGCTCGTCGTCGGTGATGCCGGGGTCGACGCCCGGCGGATGCAGGACGATGGACGTTTCGGGCTGGTCGACGGGGCCGACGGTGAGCCAGCGCAGCCCTTCGTATCCGACGTCTTTGCGCACCTCGAAGCCGAGGGTGTCACGGTAGAAGGCGAGAGCCGCCTCCGCGTCGTTGTGCGGCAGGAAGCTCGAGTGAATGGTGATGTCCATGGCAGTCAGGCTAATTGCGGCTCGGTAACCGGCGCTTCTCGATTCCTGATCGGTCTGGTGACCTGTTTGGCCACGCACGCGGGCATCCCCGCCGCCGCGTCCGCCTCCTGCCTGCGATAGACGCTCGGCGGCACGCCGACCAACTCGGTGAAGCGAGTGCTGAAGGTGCCCAGCGACGAGCAGCCGACCGCGAAACAGACCTCGGTGACGCTGAGGTCCCCGCGACGCAGCAGCGCCATCGCGCGTTCGATGCGCCGCGTCATCAGATAGGAGTACGGCGACTCGCCGTAGGCGAGCCGGAACTGGCGGCTGAGATGTCCGGCCGACATGTGCGCGTCCCGGGCGAGCGCCTCGACGTCCAGCGGCTGCGCATACTCCCGGTCGATACGGTCGCGTACGCGGCGTAGTCGCGCGAGGTCGTGCAAATGCTGCGCTGCGGCGGGTCTGCTGGTCACCTACCAGATCGTGCCACATCCGGGGGACGAGTCGGGCAAATGTCCAGATGCGGCCACCCGGCATCACGCCAAGGCGGCCGGGTGAGATTCGAGTGCCTTCCTCCCCGGTTCGGCGTCAGTCGCTCGGCAACCTGGCCTCGCCGGCGGGTCGGCGAACCGCGATCTCGGCGAGCTCGGCCACCCGTGCCGCGGGAACCACGATCCCGGGTGCCCCGAGAGTCCAGCGAAGGAATGCCTCGACGCTCATCGCGGGTACTTCGCCGAGATAGGGCTGGACGTAGACCGGTGTGTTCGGTTCACTGCGCCAGCTGGTGGCGAGTGTGCCGATGTCCACCGCGTCATAGCCGAGGAGGTCCAACAGCCGGGTGGTCTCCGCCTTCGCCTCCGCGTCGTCGCCGGCGATGGGCAGCGCGCTGCGATCCGGCGCGCTCGCGGGACGGGCCAGGCACAACAGCTGGTGCGGGGTGACGTTGTTGCATGCCTTGACCACTCGAGAGCCCGCGAGGTGGCGTTGCAGCAGTGCGCTCGAGGTCAGGGAGCCGTCGTCCAGTTCGGACAGGTGACCGTCTCGTTCGGGGTAGTAGTTCGCGGTGTCCAGCACGGTCTTGCCGGCCAGCGCCTCGGCGGGGAGATGTTCGTGGGCTTTCAGCGGGACGGCCGCCACCACCAGATCGGCCGCGCGTGCCGCTTGCGCTGGTGTGGCCGCTCGGGCGCCTTCGCCCAGCTCGGCGACCAGCGCGGCGAGTGTCCGAGGGTCACGCGAATTACTGAGGATGACCTCGAGTCCGGCCGCGAGGGCCAGGCGGGCAATGGTGGAACCGATCATTCCGCTGCCGATGAGTCCGAGGGTTCGGGGCACGCGTTCGCTCCGTTCGTTCGTGGGGACATCGTGAGACCGGCGGCGAGCGAGCGCGGAAAGCCATGCCCGGTTCGCGACGGTGACTCGTCCGACAGCATCGAGCCGTTCCGGCTGCCGGACCAGCCCCGCGTTCTGGGTACTCACGGTGTGAGCACCCTCGGACGTCCCGGCGTACATAGGGTTATGGAGTGGACGACCGGACCGAGCTGAGCGAGTTCTTGAAATCACGCCGTGCCCGCGTGCGCCCGCGGGACGTCGGGCTGCGAGACTACGGCACGGTACGCCGGGTCGCGGGCCTGAGACGGGAGGAGCTGGCTCGGCTGGCGGGCGTGAGCGTCGCCCACTACACACGTTTGGAACAGGGCAGCGGTGACCGCGTCTCGGACGAGGTCCTGGATGCCGTCGGCGCGGCACTGCGCCTGGACCGGGACGAACTCGCCTACCTCCACCGGCTCGCTCGGCGGCCCCGGCCATGTACGCGAGCCGCGCCGGAGGTGACCTCTGGCTTGCTCCGCCTGCTGGAGTCGTTCGTGATGACCCCCGCCCTGCTGGTCGGTCGACACACCCAGATCGTCGGCTGGAATCAGCTCGCCGTGGCGGTGTTCGGTGACTTTCCCACGCTGCCGGAGAACCGCCGCACCTTCTCGCATCTGCTGTTCGGCGAACCCCGGTCACGTGCGCTGTACCGCACCGGTTGGGAGCGGGCGGCGCACGATCACGTGGCGCATCTGCGCGTTCTGCTCGGACGATATCGAGGGGATGCCGCACTCACCGCACACATAGATCACCTGCGGGAGGAGAGCGCCGATTTCGCCCGACTGTGGGACGAGCGCTCGGTCGCGCAGGTCCGGTCTCGGGCCTACGCGCTGCACCACCCGGTGGTGGGCGAGCTGGTCCTGCACGGCGAACTCGTCGCGCTGCCCGACGAGCCGTTGTGTTGCGGGCTGGACCTGTTCGCCGCCGAGCCGGGTTCGGCGTCCGAGCAGGCGCTGCGGAAACTCGGCAACCGCTGAGCCGACCTGCCGCCCGGACCGCTACCAGAAGGTCGGCGTGAGTTCGTACTGTGCGAGCGCCCGCCGCACCAGCTCGGTGAGCTGCTCGGCGTCGAGGAGTTTCGGCGGGTGGAAACCGTTGAAGCGCAGCGTGATCGCGTCGGCGGTTTCGACCAGCGCGACGTAGAGGTTGCCGCCGCGTTCGGTCAGCACGGTCCGGTCGTTCAGGCTCTGATTGACCAAGCCGAGCGTTATCGCCGAGGCCGGGCGGCCATCGATGCGAAGGACGTCGGGGTCGAGCTTTCCGACGCTGGAGCACACCGTGGAGACCGCGTCGGTGGCGGCTTGCCGCGCCAGTTTCGCGTAGAGGCCGCGCGGCAGCGCCACCGCGACCGGGATCAGCGGTGGGATGTTGCGACCCGCGGCAGCGGCCGCGACGAGCTTTTCCTTCATCACCGCGCGCAGCGGGGCGAGGTCGGCCGGTTCGCCGTCACGGAGGTCGACCTCGAAGTCGATCGAGGTCAGTGCGTTCGCGCGCTGATCACCGGCGGTGCGGGTGCTGACCGGCATCATCATGCGGACCCGGCCTTGCTCGTCGGTGCGACCGATCTCGGCGGCGATGGCCGCCATCATCGCCACCGCCAACGTGGTGCCGGTTCCACCTCGGTTGCGTGCCGCCGCGTGCCAGAGCTGTGCCGGGACCGTCGCGGTGACCGTCGGCAGGCGGAAGTCCTGAGCCTGCTCGTCGAGATCCCGGGCCTCGGCGCCGCGCCTGGCGACGGCCAGCCGCAGCGCCAAACCGAGAGCCGAGGGCAGCAAACGGGCACGCCGCGTGGCAGCGCGGAGATCGCTGGTCAGCAACCGTAGCCTGCCGAACTCGTCGGTCCGGTAATGCGGATCGAGCCGCTCGCCCGCGACCGCCTCCGCGATCGCCGCGCAGAATGCTTGGGCGTCCGCGATGGTGTGGGATACCAGCAGCGACACGGCGCTCTCCCCGTTGTCGAGGTCGGTCACGGCCAACCGCCACGCCGGCCCGCCGAAGGTGCGCAACCGCGCGCGCCCCTGCTCGGCGATCCAGGCCTCGAGTTCGCCACGGGGTATCGGCGCGTCCGCGACCTCGATGGGGCTGAACTCGGCTCGGGTGGTCCATCGGTCCCCGGCGGCGGAGAGCATCGCGGGCGCGACCACCTGCCCCATCCTGCCGTGCCGCAACGCCTCGTGGAATCTCTCCAGGGCGGCCATGTCCACCGGACGGTCGTACCGCCAGACGATCTGTATGGCCAGAGTCCCCCCTAGCGCCGCATGCCCCCGTGCGCTCACGGAGTCGATGTCGTCCAGGCGGTAGGTCACGCGAATCTCCCTCGAGTCCGGACGCCGGAGCAGGAGTGCGCCGGTGTCGTCGCCGTCAGCTCGGCGATACGAAGATGGAAATCGTTCGCATACCCCCGTTCGAGCTGCGGTCAACACAGAGCATTCAGGTCCGGCAACGCCGTGGTCAACCCTACTGGCGGGTTCGGTGCTGATCTCGTGTTCACGTGCCGGGCAGAGCGGCGCGACTCAGCGCCAGGGGCGCGCAAGAGTGCACTGTTCAGCGCGCGTGCCACCTTCCTGGCGCCGACAGCGGCAGGGTTGCCGAGAAAGAGCCGAGACGCTTGGGGTGGGTGGGCGCCCATAGGCCACCGAGGGGTGGCTGGGCGGTTTCAGCTCGACGCCGGAGCGCGCCGGCGGATCAGCGGCAAGTAGACCTCGTCCACGATCTCGACCAGGACGTCGTCGGGCGCGCTCGGCGCGCCGCGCACGACGAATTCGTTGCGGAGCAGGACAAGGGCGACGGTGGCGACCCGCGGATGCAGCGATTCGGGAGCGGCTTCTCCTCGCGCCACCGCGCGGCCGAGGACGGTGAGCCATGGCGCGGTGGCGGCATCGCCGGATTGGTCCGGCAGCTGGACCAGCAGTTCCGCCGCGCCACCTGCGGCTGCGATGAGTTCGCGCAGGATCGCGCCGAGTGGCGAACTCCAATGGCGGTTGACCTGGCGCAGTAGTTCGAGTGCGTCTTCGCGCAGGTCTCCGGTATCGGGCGGCTGCGCCATCGTGGCCAGCAGGCGATAGGCGGCGACGCCGAGCGCCAAGCGGTTGGGCCAGCGCCGGTAGATGGCGTTCTTGTTGGTGCCGGCCCGCGCGGCGACCTTCCAGGGCGCGGGCGATCTGGGCGCGAGGGGCCTGGAGATCGTCGAATACGACGACACCCACGGACCGGTTCGATTGAACGGCGAATACGCCCGCGACGAGCCCGGGCAGGCGCGGTACGTACGCGAACTGCTGGAAACCTTCGATGCCGAGGGCGTCGACAGCGCGTTCGTGTTCGTTCTCGCGCTCTACGACCACGTGCACCGCCCAAGCGGCAGCCCCCGCGACGACTTGGACCTGGCGAGCTACGGCGTGGTCAAAGTCTTCGAAGACCGCCACGGCGAAACCTACCCCGACCTCCCGTGGGAGCCCAAAGCCGCGTTCACCGCTCTGGCCGAGTACTACCGAAGGCGTTGAGACACGAGCCCGAGTCCGGCGGGTGACGGTGGGTCAGTCGGGACGCCGGCGGTGGTGGCGGAATGCCAACCGGACGAGGTCGGCGATGTCGGGGTCGGCGATCGCGTAGATGTTGCGCTTGCCGTCGCGATGGGCGCGGACCAGTCCGGCGAGTTCGAGCTTGGCCAGGTGCTGGCTCACGGCGGGCAGGGACTGGCCGACAGCGGCGGCGAGGGCGCCGACATCGTGCTCGCCTTGGGCGAGCAGCCAGAGTATCTGCAAGCGGGCGGTGGCCGCGAGCATGCCGAAACCGCCGCGGCGTCCTGTAGTCGGTCCGCCGGGATGAGATCCGGCGGCTCGCCGTGCTGGGTCACATCCGCCTCCAAAGCTGTCGGTAGGGTGGCACGACCCTGTTCGCCGGCGCAACCGCTGGCCGCCGACCGGCCTGTCCGGTGCGTCGGCGAAAGCGGTTGGCGTGCCGGGTCGTCCGGGCGGAGCGTGCCGCTAGATTTCCACCGAGTGGCGCGCCGTCGAACACTTGCGCAACTGATTGACGTACCCCGATCGACGGGTTTCTAATGATGGATGGCGCAATTCGTGCGCCGGTCGACCAACGAAGCGAGGTGAGCGGCAGATGCCGGATGACAGTATCGACGTCCACAGCCGGGTCGCCCTCGTGAAACGGGTTGCGCCGGCGCGTTGTTGATCTGCGTGCGTAACCGTCGGCCGGGCAACGGCGCCCCGATCGCCCGACGCGGCACGGAATCCGCCTTTCAGTTCTTCGACGCGTAAGGGCGGCGCATCCGATTTCCACCGATGCGCAGTCCTTTGCCCGCGGCGTCACCGTGTCTGGTCTCGTCGGGGCTCGACGCTGCCCGTCCCCGCGCGCCCGTCCTCTCTCCGGGGGAGGCGCGCGCCAGCCCGAACGATAGTAAGTATTGGAGCCCCCGCTATGGCCACATTGCTCGGAAATGCCGAAATATCGCCTCACCCAGTCTATCTGGAGCATCAGGCGATCCGGTCCACCACCGATCGCCCCCTCTCCACCGGCCCGGGCGTGCCGACCGTGCACGGTGGCCATCCGCGGCAGCCGGTCGGCTCCTGCTCCTCGTCACACAGGTTCTCGGGGCAGCAGTAGCCGATGACGACCTTTCTCAATGCCGTGACCGCCGACCACTTCGACACCGAAGTGCTTCAGCAGCATTGGATTCCGCTCGCCGCCGACGACGCCGACACCGCGGCCGTGCTCCGGGAACGGCTCGGCATCGATTTCACCGCCGCGCGCACCCAGGTGTGGGAGAGCGACAACTTCCGCTATTTCCCGGTGGCCGCCACCTACCGGCGCGGCGAGACCATCGAACGCGAGACGATCGTCTTCGCACTGGGCGGTGAGTTCCTGGTGACGTTGCAGCCGTCGGAACATTTCCTCCCGTTCGACAAAGCGGTCACGAAGATGCGCCGCGATCCCGCCCTCGCCGGTTCCGCGCAGGGCGTGATGTACGCGCTGCTGTGGGCGCTGAACGAGGAGTCGGAGCGGGTGATCCACCACGCCGTCGACGCGCTGGAGGCGATGAGCGACGAGATCCAGACGGCGGCGGACGGCGACGATCGGCGCGGGCGTGCGATCGGGATTCCCGACCTGCACGGCACCATATCGCGGATGAACGCGACCGAACAGGTCGTCTCGCGCACCCGGCAGGCCCAGCTGCAACTGGCCCGTGCCGCGCGCCACTTGACGGCCGACACGGTGCCCGGCCACGAGCTGAACGGTTCGATCCGTATTCTCGCCGCCGACATCGAAGGGGTGGCGCAGCAAGCGGGCTTCGCGCACGAGAAGGCCCGCTACCTGCAGCAAGCCGTGAAGATCCGGTTGGACGCGCAACGTGGCCGGGCCCTCGGGGTCTGGACCTTCATCACCGCGGTCCTCCTGCCGCCCACGCTGATCGTCACCTGCTCCGGAATCTATTTCGCCCTCGTCGCCGCATTGTCCTGGCCGTACGAGATTCTGGCGGTGACCCTGATGACGCTGCTGGCCGCCGCGATCCCGTGGGCCTACCTCGAGAAGAAGGGCCGACTGCGCTGAGTCGGGGCCGCGTGGCCGCCACTCGTTTCCGGCGATCATTACCTCGCGCGTAATCGACGCGCGGCCCGCGGCACGGCAAGGTTGGAGACAGCCGAACGGAAGAGCGGGTCGGCGGACGAAAACCATTACGGCACAGGAGGATTCATCATGTCGCGCTACGAGGAAGCGGTCGATCGGTACTTCGCCGCGTGGAATGCCACCGACGAGCAGACCAGGGCCGCGGCGGTCGCGGCTGCCTGGGCCGAGGACGGCGGGTACACCGATCCGCTCGCCGAGGTGAGCGGGCACGCCGAGTTGGCGGCGGCGATCGCAGGCGCGCAGGCGCAGTTCCCCGGCTTCGAGTTCCGTCGCCTCGGCGAGGTCGACGGCCACCACGACATCGCCCGTTTCTCTTGGGAGTTGGTGTCGGCGGCCGACGGCAGCGCCCCGGTCGCGGGGTCGGACGTGATCACCCTGGGTGCCGACGGGCGGATCACGAATGTGCACGGTTTTCTCGACCGGCTGCCCTCGGCCTGACGGGTCTGCCCCTCGACGGGCGTCGGCTCGGCTCGACACGTGCGGGAGCGACAGCGGAGAATGCGCGAATCCGTCCGTGGTGAACTGCGGGAATCGCGGTCGGGCCGAGTCGCGTCGGTGTCGCTTCCGAACGCGAAGCCGCTGCGGAGATGGCGGTGGCCGGTCGCGCACCAGGCGCAGGCCACCACGACACGCCCGGCGCCCAGCGGTCCCGTTGCGCCTATGGCGAACACGGTGCGTCGCCCGCGCCCTGAAGGCATCCTGGACCCCAGGAGTGCAATCCGGCAAGCAGGGTGGTGGTCGGCGTGGACAACGCCGCGATGGATGCCTATTCGCGCACGGTGATCGCGGTGGCGGCGTCGGTGACGCCGCATGTGGCCAGTGTGCGGACCAGGCGGGGGAGCGGATCGGCGGTGATCTTCACCGACGACGGGTATCTGCTGACCAACGCGCACGTCATCGGCGTGGCGCGCGGGGGCGAGGTGGTCTTCGCCGACGGGGTGGAGTCGCGTTTCGACGTGATCGGAGTGGATCCGCTGTCGGATCTGGCGGTGCTGCGCGCACGCGACGGCGCCCCGGACGCGGTCACCCTCGGCGACGCCGACCGATTGGTGGTCGGTCAGTTGGTGGTGGCGGTCGGCAACCCGCTCGGCCTGGCCGGTTCGGTCACCGCGGGCGTGGTGAGCGCGCTCGGGCGCGCGGTTCCGGTCGCCTCCCGCCGCGCCGGGCGGGTGATCGAGGACGTGATCCAGACCGACGCCGCGCTCAACCCCGGTAATTCCGGTGGAGCGTTGTCGGATTCGGCCGGCCGGGTGGTCGGCATCAACACCGCGGTCGCCGGCATCGGTCTCGGCCTGGCCATCCCGATCAACGCGACGACGCGCCGGATCATCGGCACGCTGCACACCGAGGGACGCGTCCGGCGCGCGTACCTCGGCTTGGTCGGTGTGCCGGCGCCGCTGCCGGAGCCGGTCGCCGCGCGCACCGGGCAGGGCGCCGGGGTGCGCATCGTCGAGGTGGTCCGCGGCGGCCCCGCCGAGCACGCCGGGCTGCGCCGCGGCGATCTCGTGCTGAGCGTGGCGCGTGCGCAAGTGCATGACGCGCAAGGCATCCAGCGTCAATTGTTCGCCGAGGCGATCGGTGTGCAGTTGCCCGTGACCGTGCTGCGCAACGGGGCCATGGTGGACGTGATCGCGGTCCCGGTGGAACTGGCCGCGGACTGAGCGCGGCCTACTTCGCGGCGACGGGCTCGGCGGCGGCCATCGGCGCGGGTGGCGCCGTTCTCCATCGCGCGTCGAGGACCAATCCGGCCATGCCGACCGCGAGGCAGACGCCCGACAGCGCCAGCATCGCCGGATGAGTCGTCCCGGTGAGCGCATCGCCGAGGATGACGGTGCCGATCGTGCCGGGTAGCACGCCGAGCACCGTGGCGACCAGATACGGCCAGAACCGGATCGAGGACAATCCGCAGCAATAGTTGATCACCGAGAACGGCACCGCCGCGATCAGCCGCAGCGAGCCCACCGCCAGCCAGCCTCGGCGCGCGAGACGGTCGTCGATGGCGCGGACCGCGGGATGGGTGAGGCGTGCGGCGACTCGATCTCGATCGAGGGCCCGGACGAGCAGGATCGCCAGCACCGCGCTGACAGTCGTGGCACCCACCGCCAGCGTGATGCCCAGCAGCGGGCCGAACAGCAGCCCGGCGCTCACGGTGAACACGGTGCGTGGGATCGGCGCGACCGTCACCAGGGCGTGCACCACGAAGAACAGCAGCGGGAAGACCGGGCCGACGGACGTCGCCCACTCGTGCACCTGCCGCGGCGACGGCAGCGGAACCAGCAGCGCCGCGCCGAACAACGCGACCGCCCCGACGATCAGCGCGACGATACGCGGGTCACGGATCAGCCTCGTCACGACTCCGCCTCGCCGGCGTTCGGCTGTGTCGTGTTCATCGGCGTCGTGCCCATCGGCGCTGTATTCGATTGTTCCCTCGCCACGCTCGGTCACCCGCGACAGGTTACCGGTTGGTAGTGGCGGGCAGGATCAACCGGCCGCGAATCCGCCCGCTAGCATCAGTGGAAGCGGGACGAATGCTCGTTAACCGAAGTAGTCGCTGAGCTGGGCGAATGTGAGGGAATCGGGCGCACACTGCCGGTGCGTCCGCGTTGAGGAAGAGGAACAGCAAGCTATGCCGATTGCTTCAGATCCGGGTGCGGATCAGGTGCCCGAATACGCCGCATGGCGCAAGGGTGTAGCCGGGGTGCTGGCGAAGGCTCGCCGCGTCGATGTCACCGACCTTCCCGAGGAGCCCGAGCGGCTGCTCGACGAAACCACCTACGACGGGCTGACCGTCGCCCCGCTCTACACCCGGCGCGACGAGCTGCCGGAGCAGCCGCTGCCCGGGACCTTCCCCTTCGTCCGCGGCCGGGACGCCACCCGCGACCCGCACCGGGGCTGGTTCGTCGGCGCGCGGGTCGTCCGACACGACGCCGCGGCGGCCAATCGCGAGATCCTCGCCGGACTGGAGAACGGGATCAGCGCGATCTGGCTCGGCGCGGGGGAGCGCGGCGTGCCGGTGGCGGATCTGCCGACCGCCCTGGCGGGCCTGCTGTTCGAATTGGCCCCGCTCACGCTGGACGCGGGCGGCGAGGCCGCCGCCGCGGCGGCGCGGGTGTTCGCCGTGCTCGATGAGTACGCGGCACCCGAGCGCGAAGACATCCGGATCGCCCTCGGCGCCGCACCGTTGACCAGCCGCTTCGCCGACCTCGCCGATATCGGCCTCGCCGAGGCCGTCGCGCTCGCCGGGCAGGCGGCAGGGCGGCCGGAGACGGTCCGCGCGATCACCGTGGACGGCACCGTGTTCCACGACGCGGGCGCCTCCGACGCACAGGAACTGGGCGCGGCCGTCGCCGCGGGCCTGGCCTACCTCCGGTCGCTGACCGAGAGCCTGGACATCGCGGACGCACTGGGGCAACTGGAGTTCCGGTTCGCGGCCACCGACGACCAGTTCGCCACCATCGCCAAGTTCCGTGCCGCCAGGCAGCTGTGGGGGCGGGTCGCGCAGGTGTGCGGCGCACCGGATTTCGGCGGTGCGCCGCAGCACGCGGTCACCTCGGCCGCCATGATGAGCCAGCGCGACCCCTGGGTGAACATGCTGCGCACCACGCTCGCCGCGTTCGGCGCGGGCATCGGCGGCGCCGACACCGTGACCGTGCTGCCGTTCGACTCGGCCCTGCCGCCCGGCGAACTCGGCGTCTCGAAGGCGTTCGCCGACCGCATGGCCCGCAACACCCAGCTGCTGCTGCTCGAGGAATCGCATCTGGGCCATGTGCTGGATCCGGGTGCGGGCTCGTGGTACATCGAAGACCTCACCGCCGCGCTGGCGGCGAAAGCGTGGGAGTTCCTCCAGGAGATCGAGGCGGCAGGCGGCTACCTCGCCGCGCTGGAGTCCGGTCTGCTCGCCGAGCGCGTCGCCGCGACCAAGGCCGCCCGCGACAGCGATGTCGCCCACCGCAAGACCGCCGTCACCGGCGTGAACGAATTCCCGAACCTGTCCGAGCAGCCGCTGTCGGAGGCGGCGCGGCAGACCGGACGGGTAGCCCGCTACGGCGCCGCGTTCGAGCAATTGCGCAACCGCTCCGACGCCTACCTCGCCGCACACGGTGCGCGGCCGAAGGCGCTGCTGGTGCCGCTCGGTTCGGTGGCCGAGCACAACGTACGGGTCACTTTCACCGCGAACCTGCTGGCCTCGGGCGGCATCGAGTCGATCAACCCCGGTCCGCTCGAGGTGAGCGCAATCGCCTCCGCGGCAACCGAAGCCGGGGCGCCGATCGCGGTGCTGTGCGGATCGGACACGCGCTACGGGTCCGAAGCCGGTGCGGCGGTGGAACAACTGCGCGCCGCGGGCGTGCCCACCGTGCTGCTGGCCGGCTCGGCGAAAGCCCTCGCCGAACTCGAGGACGCGCAGCGGCCGGACGGATTCCTCGCCGCCCGCATCGACGCCGTCGCCGCGCTGTCCGGCCTGCTGGAGAAGGTGGGAGCCTGATGACTACTCGTGAGATCAAGCACGTGATCGGCAGTTTCGCCGATGTCCCGCTGACCGAGCGCGCACCGGAGCCCGCCGCGGTCGACGCGGCCCAGGTGACGAAGTACGTGCGCGCCGCCGCGGCGGCCAACCAGTACGCCCCGCAACAGCTGGTGTGGTCGACGCCCGAAGGCATCGATGTGCCGCCGGTGTTCACCAAGGCCGACCGGGATGCCATCGCGGCCGAAGGGTATCCGCTCGACAGCGTGCCCGGCGTCGCGCCGTTCGTGCGCGGGCCGTACCCCACGATGTACGTCAACCAGCCGTGGACCATCCGCCAGTACGCGGGCTTCTCCACCGCCGCGGACTCGAACGCCTTCTACCGGCGCAATCTGCAGGCGGGCCAGAAGGGTCTGTCGGTCGCGTTCGACCTGGCCACCCACCGCGGCTACGACTCCGATCATCCGCGGGTACAGGGCGACGTCGGCATGGCGGGCGTCGCCATCGACTCGATCCTGGACATGCGGCAGCTGTTCGACCACATCCCGCTGGACCAGGTCAGCGTCTCGATGACGATGAACGGCGCGGTACTGCCGATCCTGGCGCTGTACGTCGTCGCCGCCGAGGAGCAGGGCGTCGCTCCCGAGCAGCTGGCCGGAACCATTCAGAACGACATTCTGAAGGAGTTCATGGTCCGCAACACCTACATCTACCCGCCGAAGCCCTCGATGCGGATCATCTCCGACATCTTCGCCTTTACCAGCGCGAAGATGCCGAAGTTCAACTCGATCTCCATCTCGGGCTATCACATCCAGGAGGCGGGCGCGACCGCCGACCTGGAGCTGGCCTACACCCTCGCCGACGGCGTCGAGTACATTCGCGCCGGCATCGACGCGGGCATGGAGGTCGACAAGTTCGCGCCGCGGCTGTCGTTCTTCTGGGCCATCGGCATGAACTTCTTCATGGAGGTGGCCAAGCTGCGCGCCGGGCGCCTGCTGTGGAGCGAGCTGGTCGCGGGGTTCAACCCGAAGAGCGCGAAATCGCTGTCGCTGCGCACCCATTCGCAGACTTCCGGCTGGTCGCTCACCGCGCAGGACGCTTACAACAACGTCGCCCGCACCTGCATCGAGGCGATGGCCGCCACCCAGGGCCACACCCAGTCGCTGCACACCAACGCGCTCGACGAGGCGCTGGCGCTGCCGACGGACTTCTCCGCCCGCATCGCCCGCAACACCCAGCTGTTGATCCAGCAGGAGTCCAACACCACCCGTCCGATCGACCCGTGGGGCGGCTCGTATTACGTCGAGTGGCTCACCCACCAGCTGGCCAACCGCGCCCGCGCGCACATCGCCGAGGTCGAGGCGCACGGCGGCATGGCCCAGGCGATCGGCGAGGGAATCCCGAAGCTGCGCATCGAGGAAGCCGCTGCCCGCACCCAGGCGCGTATCGACACCGGACAGCAACCGGTGATCGGCGTCAACAAGTACCAGGTCGAGGAAGACCAGCAGGTCGAGGTCCTCAAGGTCGAGAACTCGCGGGTGCGCGCCGAGCAGCTCGAGAAACTGCGGCGGCTGCGCGCCGAGCGCGACCCCGACGCCGTGCGGCGGGCGCTGGCCGAATTGACCCGCGCAGCGGCCTCTTCCGAGGGCGGCATGGCGAACAACCTGCTCGCGCTGGCGATCGACGCGGCGCGGGCCAAGGCCACCGTCGGTGAGATCTCCGACGCGCTCGAGCAGGTGTTCGGCCGCCACCAGGCCGAGATCCGTACGCTCTCCGGTGTGTACCGCGACGAGGCAGGAAAGGTCAGCAACATCACGAAGGCGAGTGAGCTGGTCGAGGAATTCGCCGAAGCGGAGGGTCGCAGGCCGCGCATCCTCGTCGCGAAGATGGGGCAGGACGGCCACGACCGGGGACAGAAGGTGATCGCCACGGCCTTCGCCGACCTGGGCTTCGACGTCGACGTGGGCCCGCTGTTCCAGACCCCGGAAGAGGTGGCGCGGCAGGCAGCCGACAACGACGTGCACGTCGTCGGCGTGTCGTCGCTGGCGGCAGGCCACCTCACGCTGGTGCCCGCCCTGCGGCAGGCGCTGGCCGATGCCGGGCGCCCCGACATCATGGTCATCGTCGGCGGCGTCATCCCGCCGGGTGACTTCGACGAGCTCTACCAGGCCGGCGCGGCGGCGATCTTCCCGCCCGGCACGGTGATCGCCGACGCGGCGATCGACCTGCTGAAGAAGCTCGGCGCCGAACTCGGTCACGAACTCGGCAGCGGCGCCGCGGATTCCGCCGCGACCGAATGAGCGAAGCCGGTTCCGCGGCGCGGGACACCCCGAGGGTGGCCGCGCGCCGGACGATCGACGTCGACGCCCTCGCCGCGGCGGTCCGCGCCAACGAGCGGGCCGCCCTGGCGCGGGCGATCACGTTGGTGGAGTCCACCAGGGCCGATCATCGGGCGCTGGCGCAGCAACTGCTGCTGAAGCTCACGCCGGAGGCGGGCTCCGCGGCCGCGCCCTCCAACCGGGTCGGCATCACGGGCGTTCCCGGGGTCGGCAAATCGACCTTCATCGACGCGCTCGGCATGTACCTGATCGGGCAGGGGCACCGGGTCGCCGTGCTCGCGGTCGACCCGTCCTCGACCAGGACCGGCGGCTCCATCCTCGGCGACAAGACCAGGATGGCGCGGCTGTCGGTGGAACGTGACGCCTACATCCGGCCTTCGCCCACCGCGGGCACGCTCGGCGGCGTCGCGAAGGCCACGCGCGAGACCATCGCACTGCTGGAAGCGGCGGGTTACGACGTGATCCTGGTGGAGACCGTCGGCGTAGGTCAGTCGGAGGTCACCGTCGCGAACATGGTCGACGTGTTCTGCTTCCTCACCCTGGCCCGGACCGGCGACCAGCTGCAAGGCATCAAGAAGGGCGTGCTCGAACTCGCCGACGTCGTCGCGGTGAACAAGGCCGACGGCAAACACGAGGTCGAGGCCAAGGCCGCGGCGCGGGAGCTCGCGGGTGCGCTGCGCCTGATCCACCCGCACGACGCGCTGTGGCGTCCACCGGTGCTGACCATGAGCGGGTTGGAAGGCGTCGGTCTGGATCGCTTCTGGAACACGGTGCTCGAACACCGCCGGGTGCTCACCGACGCCGGGGAGTTCGATGCGCAGCGCCGCCGCCAGCAGGTCGACTGGACCTGGACCATGGTGCACGACCAGTTGCTGCGCAGGCTCGCCGACAACCCGGAGGTGAAAGCCATTCGGGCGCAGGTGGAAAAGCAGGTCCGCGACGGCACGCTCACCGCCGCGCTCGCCGCCGAGGAACTGCTTCGCGCCTTCGACGGCCGCTGATCCGGTAAGCCCGCGGCACGGGTGTCGGTTACTGCCGCGTGCCGTTGAAGTAGACCCGCGCCACCACAGCGCGGTGGTCGGCACCCGGAAGTTCCACCGTGTCGACGGCGCCCGCGCGACCACCGGCGATCAGGATGTGGTCGATGCCGACCAGCGGCGGCCAGCGCTTGTCGGTCGGATAGGTGACCAGATGTCCGGCTCCCGCCTGTTCGGCCGCGTCGCCGAAGCGGCCGGACAGCAACGCGCGGAACTGCCGGTGGTCGTAGGTCGCGTTGAAATCGCCACCGACGATCGCCGGTCGATCCGCGGGCGATCGTTCCAGGATCGCGCGCAGCCGGGACAACTCGTCGGCCCAGACCCGCGTGCCGTACACCGGCGGCACCGGATGGAAGGCGTACACCGTGACCGGTCCGAGGCCGGGGATCCGCGCCGTCGCCGAGAGCTGGTTGAGCACGTAGCCGTCGTATTCGACGGTCTCCGACAAGGGGTAGCTGCTCCAGATTCCAGTCCCGGCCGCGGTTCTGGCCGGGGAGACATACCGGTAGGGCAACAACTGGTCGAGGCCCGCGCGGCCGAGATCCTCGATCGCCGCGGGGGTGAGCTCGTTGACGGTGAGCACGGCGACGTCCCGCGCGCGCACCTCGTCGACCAGCGCCCTGGGATCAGCTCCGTCGAAGAGGAGATTGGCCTGCATCACCGTGACCGGGTGACCGTCCTCGTGGCCGGGGCTACCGGCGTACAGCGGAGCTTGTGTCCACAGCGCGGTGGCGCCGACGAGGATCGCGACTCCCGCTCCGATCCAGTGCCGCCTGGCCAGGAACGCCGCCGCTCCCACGAGCGTGGAGCTCATCAGATACGGCGCTCCCGAAGCCGCGAGGGCCAGAACGCGGGATGACGACCCGTTGAAGTGCAAAGCGACCCCCGCGGCCCCGGTCAGTGCGGCAATCCACGCGAGCAGGTCGACACCGACTCGAACGGCCTTCGATCTCACACCCACACTCGAACACACCGATGGTTCGGAGCGTTCCGGCGGTTCGTGCCCGGGAGGCCGTGGTGCGCGGGTCGCGATCGGACTGTGTCGCCGAGGAGTCGGCGGCTGCCTGAACCGATCGGCCGGTCATTCGATGCCGAACAATGCCGCCGCGTTGTGGTGGCAGACCCGGCGCAACCAGTCGTCACCGAGATCGAGACGTTCCAGCGCCTCGATCGAATGACTATAGGAATGCGGAATATTGGGGAAATCGCTGCCGAACAGAATGCGATCGGCGAAGTCGCGCAGCCTGCCGTGTTCGTGGCTCGGGAAGGGCGCGTCGGCCTCGGAGAAATCGGTCCACACCATCGTGGTGTCCAGCCGCACCTCCGGGTAGTTCTCGGCCAGGTCGAGGAACTCGGAGTACTCGGGTGTGCCCATGTGCGCGACGATCAGCCGCAAGCGCGGAAACCGCCGCAGCACGCCGGCGATGGGCTCCGGCCCGGTATGCGTTCCGGGGGCGGGGCCGGAACCACAATGGATGACGATCGGAACGCGCGCGTCCTCGAGCAGACCCCACACCGGGTCCAGCTGCGGGTCGCCCGGATGATAGCCGCCGACTTGGACGTGCGCTTTGAACACGCGGGCTCCGCCTTCGACCGCCTCCCCGACATAGTTCGCCGCCTGCGGCTCGGGAAAGAACGTGGCGGTGTGCAGGCAATCCGGGGTGCGTGCGGCGAAGTCGGCGGTCCACTCGTTGAGCCACGCCGCCATGTCCGGCTTGTGTGGGTACACCAGCGCGGTGAACGCGCGAACACCGAAGTCGCGCAGGGTTTTCAACCGGACCTGGGCGTCGGCGCGGTAGGTGATCGGCCAGCTGCGGCCGGTCAGCGGACCGGCCGCGTCGAAGTACGCCCACACTTTCCGCATCACCCGGTCGGGCATGAAATGGGTGTGAACGTCGATGATGCCGGGCAGTCCCAGCCCGGCGCGGAAAGCGGACAGGTAGGCCGTGTCATCGGCGCCGGTCATCGGACCTCCTGAGCGGCGGGCGGGTGCACCGTTCGCGCGAAGTCGCCCACGCGGGCGATCAGGCGGTCGAAGAACAGCTCCGGGTCGGTGCCGATCACGATCTCGGCGTTGGGTTCCCGGCCCCACATGCCCGTCCAGTCGGCGACCGTGGTGGCGCGGGTGATCGCGCCCGCCAACTCCACGTCCACTGTCGCGGGGCGGGTGCGGGCCAGCGCCGGGTCCAGTGCCACCGCGGCCGCGAACGGATCGTGCATATGAGCCAGATATCCGAGGTCGTAGCCGTGATGGAAATCGAAGTAGAACCGCACGGCATCGGTGACGTGCCGGACGATCGGGTTGCTCGTGGCCGAGCGGTTCCAGGGCGGATCGGCCGGTGAGACGATCTCCACCGGGAAGCTCTTCGCGCGTTCGGCGAGGCGGACCAGGTGCTCGGGACGCATCTCGATGGTCTCGGTGATGTCGAGCGCGCAGACGATCGGCCTGCGCTCGGCGGGCGCGGCGGCGAACGCGTCGAAGACCTCTTTGGCGGCCTCCGGGTCGACGTGCACGTTCCACTCGTTGGTCGGGGTCGTGTTTCCCGGATGGTTGAACGCGCCGGCCATGATCACCAGACGGTTCAGCAGCAGCGGCAGGTCCGGTTCGATCCGGAGGGCGAGGGCGAGGTTGGTCAACGGTCCGGTGCACAGGCCGACGATCTCGCCGGGATGCGCGCGCGCCAGTTCCGCCCACATCGACGCGGCCGATCGCGGAGACAGGCGGCGAGCCGACACGGGTAGCTCGGCGTAGCCGATGCCCTGCGGTCCGTGCGTGTCCTCGGTGGTGCGCAGCGGGATCGCCAAGGGATCGGCGGCGCCCAGCGCCACTTCGATCTCGGGCGCGTCGCAGAGGTCGAGCCAAGCCAGATTGTTCGCCGCCACCTGCGCCGCCCCGACGTTGCCGGCCGTGGCGGCGATCCCGGCGATCTCGGCCTCGGGGGAACCGAGCAGGTACAGCAGCGCGAGGGAGTCGTCGATGCCGGTATCGACGTCCAGGATGATCTTCTGCCGCACGGCACGAGACTAGCGAGCCGAGACCCCGGCGCGGCGCGGAGGTCACGGTAACCAGGTGGTCGCGCCAGATAGTACATGTGTCTAGTACGTTTGTCTGAGACGCGGTAGCCTGTGGTCATGGGAAATCGCGAGGATCTGCTGGCGGGAGCACGGAAAGTCATCGTCGAGCGAGGCGTCGCCAAGGCGACGGCCCGCGACATCGCCTCGGCGGCCGGTGTGAGCCTGGCCGCGATCGGATACCACTTCGGCTCGAAGGAGCAATTGATCACCGAGGCGCTGACCGACACGCTGGGCACCGCTATCGGCGACAGCATGGAGGCGAAGATTCGCCAGGGCAGCGGTACGGCGCCGCTGGCGGCGTTCGCCGCGTTGTGGAACGAGATGCCCGCGGTGTTCATCGAGAATCGTGACAGCATGCTGGCGAGCATGGAGAACCTGGTGCGCGTCGCCCGGTCGCCGGAGTCGCAGAAGTACTTCGCCCAGAGCCTGCCCGGAGCCTATCGGGACATCGCGGAAGCGCTGCGGCATGCGCACCCCCAGCTGAGCGAAGACCAGGCCGGAGCGCTCGCGCAGCTGTACTTCGTGCTCGTTCAGGGGCTCGGGGTGCTGCAGACCCTCGTTCCGGAATCGAACCTGCCGGACGGCGACCGCCTGGCACAGGCGGTCGCCGTGCTCGCCGGAATCGAGGGTTAGTGCTCGCTCGACAGCTCCCCGGCGGGAATGTGGCGCAAACGAAGCACGGCGACCACCGAAAGCGCGAGGGCCGCCACGGCAGCGATGTAGGCCGTCACATGAACCCCGTGCAAGAACGCTTCCCGCGCGGCACGCAGAACCGCCTCGCCCAGCTCCGCGGGCAAGCCGGCGACCGTGTGCACGGCGCCGCCGAGGGTGTCGCGCACCGAGCGCCCGGCCTCGCCGGGCAGACCGGCGGGCAGCGAGTCGGCGAGATCGCCGCGATAGAGCGCGACGCTGATGCTGCCGAGGATCGAAATACCGAGCGCGCCACCGAGTTCCGCACCCGTCTCGGAGACGCCCGCGGCGGCGCCCGCCTGCTCCTGGGGCGCTGAGCCGACGATCAGTTCGGTGGTGATGCCGAACACCGGGGCCAGACCCAGCGCGATGATCACCGAGGCGATGAGCGCGAGCAGCACACCGCCGGTCACGGCGATCCGCGTCATCAGCAGCAGCCCGACAGCCGAGGCCGCCAAGCCCGAGCCGATCAGGTACGCCGGGCGCACCACCCGGACGATGCGGGGGGCCAGCTGGGAACCGACGATGAAGCCGAGACCGGACGGCGCCATCGCCAGGCCCGCGGCCAGCGGGGACAGGCCGAGCACGAGCTGGAAGTACTGGGCCACGAACAGGAAGTAGCCGAAGGCGACGAAGACGCCGACCACGTTGATCAGCAGCGCGATCCGGAACGTGCGCAACCGGAACAGCCGCAGATCCAGCATCGGGTCCCGGCTGCCGAGTTGCCTGCGCACGAACACGACGCCGACCGCGAGACCACCGGCGATCGCGAGCGCCGCACCGCCGCCGAGCCCGTCCTGGGCGATCTTCTTCATGCCGAACACCAGCGCGATCATCGCCGCGACGCACAGCGCGGCACTGAGCGGGTCGAGTCGCGCGGCATCCGGGTCGCGATACTCCGGCAGCACTTTCGGCCCCAGGACCAGCAGCAACGCCATGACCGGCACGGCGAGCAGGAACACCGAGCCCCACCAGAACCGCTCCAGCAGCACGCCGCCGAACAACGGTCCGACCGCGCCGCCCGCGGAGAACGCGCCGACCCACACCCCGACCGCGACCGAGCGCTGCCTGGTGTCTCGGAACATGCTGAACAGCAGCGACAGTGTGGACGGCGCAAGCGTGGCGCCCGCGACCCCTTGCAGCGCGCGGCAGGTGATGAGCAGTTCCGCGCTGGGCGCGAACGCCGCGACCACCGAGACCACCGCGAACGCCGCCGCGCCGGCCATGAGCAGTTTGCGGCGGCCGACGCGGTCACCGAGGGTGCCCATGGTGACCAGCAACCCGGCCACCATGAACCCGTAGACGTCGATGATCCACAGCAGTTGCGAGCTGGTCGGACGCAGTTCGGCGCTGATCATCGGCACGGCCAGGTGCAGCACCGTCATGTCCATCGCGTAGACCAGGCAGGCCAGCGCCAGCACACCGAGGCCGATCCACTCGCGCTTGCCTGCCAGCGGTTCGGCGACGCGGTCGCGCGTGGTGTCCACGGCGCGGGTTCCTTCCGAAACGGTGTCGATGAGCGTCATGCCGGTTCAGACGACGCGAGAAGCACCATTTCATCGCCCGCACCGGTGGCGCAAAGGATTTTCCGCGGCGCCCCGGCGCGAGGGGTCAGTGCGCGGGCAGTGGCCAGGCGGGACTATCCGCGCCGTAGGCGGGCGCGGGCCAGGAATAATCCGGGTATTCGGCGAGCGCGGGCGGCGCGGTGACGACCTGACCGTGCCGGACCACTTCCGCCGCGCTCGGCGCTGCCGCCGTGGCGTGGCGCGGCGTGCGCTCCGGCGCGTCGAGCAGCCAGGACGCGGTGCGGGCCAAAGCCACGCGCACGTCCCGTCCTCGGCCGTCGTCACGGCGCGCCACCAAAGCGTCGATCACGCCGGCGGCGAGCAGGTAGCCCGACGCGTGGTCGAGTGCCTGGGCGGGCAGCGCGCCGGGCACGGCGGGCGCGCCCTCGAGAATCGAGATGCCGGACGCGGCCTGCACGATGCTGTCGAAGCCGCGCCGTCCGCCCCACGGGCCGGCCTCACCCCACGCGGACACCCGGCCGTGCACCAGGCCGGGACGGGCGGCGGCCCGCACGCCCGCGCGCTCGAGCGCGCCCGGCCGGTATCCGGTGACCAGCACGTCGGCGGCGGCGACCAAGTCGTCGATGCCGCGGGTACGCAGGTCGACCAATGTGGACCGTTTGCCCTGGCAGGTGTCGGTGAATTGCCAGGGAATCTCGGGCAGCCGCGGCGGATCGACGCGCAACACCTCGGCGCCGAGCAACGCCAACGCCCGTGTGGCGACCGGGCCCGCGATCACCCTGGTCAGGTCCAGCACGCGCAGTCCCCGCAGGGGCCGCAAAGGCGCGGCGCCCGCGGGCAGGCCGGTCTCGCCGCGGTCGCCGCGCGGTGCGATCGCCACCAGCGGACCCGCGGCGGCGGCCTGTCCTTCCGGGCTGGCGGTCCATTCCTCCTCGGTGCGCACGCGGACCGCGATGGCGCCGTGCGCGGCGGCCTGATCCTCCAGGTCCGAGGCGCGGAGCATGGCCATCTGGGCGACGGCGAGATCGACCGGCGCGGACTCGGGCAGCCCGAGCGCGGCCAGCAGCCGCGCCCGGTGATGCGGATAGTTGGCGTGGGTGCGAACCCACCCGTCGAAGGTGGGGAAGAAGCCGGAGAGGTCGGCGAACGACGTCGGCGCCCGGCCCCCGATGCGCAGCAGACGCTCACTGGAGAAGGCCGCGGTGATGCGGGCCGGATCGATGCGGTGTGCCACCGGGTCGAGACCGCGCGCGGTCCGCATCCGGTTCGCGGCCGCCGTCAGCGCCGCGATCGAACCGGCGGCCAGCGCCCAGACCGGTAGTGTCGCGGCGAGATTGCTACCCGGATCGGGCGCGGGGGAGATGGGCGAGGCGGTGACACCGATACCGGCCTCGTAGTCGCGGACGAGCCGTGCGTGCGTGTTCACTCGCTTCAGCCTAGATGCTCCCTATGAGACGCCGCCCGCGGTGGTCGTCGCGGCCGCGGCAGGCGAAGACCGCGATATCGGGGCCGCACCGCCGTTGCGAGACGCGACCTGGGGCGTTCCGGCTCGCGCATGAGGACGGCTCCCGTGCCGGTGCGCTGTGGGTCGATACGGCGGGGTGTGCACGGATCCGATAGCGCGCTCGCGCGGGTGGTTTCGCCGAGGGCGCTGCCGCGCGGGCCGTCCGATCGCACGAGTGCGTCGCCGAGATAGCGGATGAGGTGCTGGGCCCCGGCTCGTCGGCGGTGTCATCCAGTGGACTTCGGCTTCTCGTATCTGATGGTTTCCGGTCAGAGCCACTAGGACTCCACAGGGCTGAAAGAAGCTGCCGGAGCGGGCTTCTCGCCAGTGAGGATAGCGACCCGCGCGTCAATCCGCCGAATTGGCCAGGATATTCGAATGCTGCGCCGCAGCAACCGGCGCGGGACGCCGCGCTGATCCGATGACCTGTCCGCCGCGTGCGGACATCGAGGCAGAGCATGACCGGCCGCACTGGGATAGCGCGCGGCTCAGATATGTGAGGTCGAGCGACGATGACGAACGTCCGTGCCGGAAGTGCGGAATATGCGGTGCCGACGACCAGGACCAAGAGCTTCCCGATGCGGGAAAGCATTCCGGTCTTCGGTAACGACATGCAGACGCGCACCGCCTTGATCCCGGACCGGGTTCGCTGCGCACCGATCAGCCACGACTACGAACTGCTGGCCGTGCAGGACGCACAGAACGCCGGATACCTGCGGGAGATCCAGGATCTCGCGGCCGAGCGCGCCGCGCTCGGCACCGCCGGTCACGACCAGGCCACGCGGTTGCGCGCGCGGCAACTCGAGGTCGCGCTCGCGGCGGCGACGGCGGACGCGTTCGCCGCGGGAGTCGACTCCGCCGACGTCGATCGTGCGGTGGAGTACGGCCGCGACGGCGCCTACTGGGCCGATCGGCCCGCCCATCGCTACCTCGGCCGCATCGCCCAGCTCACCGACGAAATGCATTCGCGTCTCAGCGAGTTGGACGGTTATCGGCGGCGGATCGCCGAGCTCGAACAGCGGCTGGCACAGCATCGTCCCGGCGGTTTCTGAACTGTCCGCCCCGCTCCCGTGACCCCGGTGCGGTGCGCGCCGCCCGGGACGGGATGCCGCATCGGCGCAGTAGATCTTTCGGGCCGCCGTGGTCGCGGCGAGCCCGTGGAGCGCCTTCGTCACCGTGGATCAGCTACAGACCATCACGCCCTGATCGTCCTCCCCCTGTGGCCGGGCCGCTACCGTGGTCTGGTCCGGCTCGCGCCGGGGCCGACGACGAAGAAGGGAGACCGAACGTGGCTGGCGCCATCACCGACTCGGAATGGTTGCGGACCCTGCGATCCGAGGCGGTCGTGCGGCAACACCTGCTGTGTTTCCCGCCGGGTGGCGGATCGGCCACGGCATACCGGGACCTCGCGCAGCGCTTCGGGGCGGGTGTCGCGGTGCTCGCGGTGCAGTATCCCGGGCGGCAGGACCGGTTGGGTGAGGACTTGATCGCCGACCTCGTCGTCCTCGCGGACCGGATCGCCCAGCAGGTGCTCGCGCAGGGACCGGTCGCGCGGCTGTCGTTGTTCGGGCACAGCATGGGCGCGACCGTGGCGTTCGAGACCGCACGCAGGCTCGAGCGTGCCGGGCAGCCGGTGGCCACGCTGTTCGTGTCCGGCCGTCCCGCGCCGACATTCGAGGAGACGCAGCGGCTGCACCTGGCCTCCGACGACGACCTCATCGACGACCTGGTGCGGCTGGCCTTCGACCCCGCGCCACTCGAGATGCTGCGCGCCGAGCCGAGCATCGCCGAACTGGTGCTGCCCGCCGTGCGTGCCGATTACCGCGCGGTCGAGACCTATCGCTATCAGCCTGGGGAGCCGTTGCGCGCAGACATCGCGGCGCTGGTCAGCACCGAGGATCCGACGATGCGGCCCGAGCAGGCCGACGAATGGCGGGCGCACACCGGCGGAGAATTCGACCGGGCGACCTTCCCCGGCGGGCACTTCTACCTGGACGAGCACGGTGCGCAGGTCGCGGACTTCATCGAACGCCACCTCCGCCCCTGACAGCGGGAGCACGGTTCGATCGGCTGGACGGGTGCTACCGCACGGCCGGGGCGGGCCGCCTGCGCATCATCCACATGTAACCGATCCAGGACGCCGCCACCAGCGCGGCCGCCGATGCCCGTACCAATCCGAGCGCGTCTTCGGGGTAGATCACACCGGTGATGTAGTGGTCGATGAACCCGCTCGACGGCAACCGCGACTGGCCGGCGCGCTCGCGCGCCCAGTTCTCCAGATGCGTCAGGGGGCAGTCGAATCCGGCCACGATCGTGCTGAACCCCCATCCGGCGGCGATCAGGTGCAGCCAGATCGTGCGCGGAAAGCGCCACGCGAGTAACCCGCCGATCACCACGTAGGCCACGAACAGGAAATGCGTGACGGCGACGGCGTCGGCCAACAGCCGATAGAGCACCTCTCCAGGGTAGCCTTTCGCCGCGCGGCGGACGCTGGAGCGGCGGCTACCACGGGGAAGGCTGATAGTCCTTGAGGAAGCAGCCGAACAGATCGGTGCCGTTCTCACCCTGCACGATCGGGTCGTAGACCCGCGCCGCGCCGTCGACGAGGTCCAGCGGCGCGTGGAACCCCTCCTCGGCCAGGCGCATCTTGGTGTAGTGGGGGCGTTCGTCGGTGATCCACCCGGTGTCGACCGCGGTCATCAGAATGCCGTCCTGCTCGAACATTTCCCGCGCGCTGGTGCGGGTCAACATGTTCAGCGCGGCTTTGGCCATATTGGTGTGCGGGTGCCCGGGGCCCTTGTAGGCACGGGAGAACTGCCCCTCCATAGCCGAGACGTTCACGACGTACTTGCGGCGCGCCCGCGCGGCGGCCATGGCCGGGCGCAGACGCGAGACCAGGATGAACGGCGCCACCGAGTTGCACAGCTGCACTTCGAGCAGTTCGGTGGGATCGACCTCCGCGACGGTCTGCACCCAGCTGTTGGTGTGTGCGAGGTCGGGTACCAGGCCGCCGGCGTCGATCGCCACGCCGCGCGAAATGCGTTCCGGCGTCGCCGATCCCGCGACCAAGGCCAGCTCGGCGACGTCGGCGGCGGTCAGGGCCGGGGTGAGCGAGGCGGTCAGCGCGGTGGGGTGCGCCTGCATGGTCTTGCCGAAGCTCACCACTTCCGGCAACGCGCCGGCAGGCAGCGGTCCTGACTCGGCCTCGACCAGCGCGCTGTAGGCGCCGGGGGAGCGGCGCACGGTCTGCGCGGCGTTGTTGATCAGGATGTCCAGCGGGCCCTGGGCGGCGACGTCGTCGGCCAGGGCGACCACTTGGGCGGGGTCGCGCAGGTCGATTCCGACGATCCGCAACCGGTGCAGCCAGTCCGCGCTGTCGTCCATAGCGGCGAAACGCCGAATGGCGTCGTTGGGGAAGCGCGTGGTGATGGTGGTGTGCGCGCCGTCGCGCAGCAGCCGCAGCGCGATGTACATGCCGATCTTGGCGCGGCCGCCCGTGAGCAGTGCTCGTCGGCCGCTCAGATCGGCACGGGCATCTCGTTTCGCGTGGCTGCTCGCCGCACAGTCCGGGCACAGCTGGTGGTAGAAGGCGTCGACCCGGGTGTAGCGCTGCTTGCAGATGTAGCAGGGCCGCGGGCGCGTCAGCGTCCCCGCGCTGGCCCCGGTCGTGGCCGAGCTGATCGGGATGCCCGCGGTCTCGTCGTCGATCCGGTTGGGTGAGCCGGTCGCGGTTGCGGCGATCACCGCGCGGTCGGCGGCCGAGACCGCCTCGCGCGCTTGCGAGCGGCGCCGTTGCTTGAGCTTCTTGAACATGTGCCCGACCGCCCGCTGCACGGCCATCGAGTCGGGATGATCCTTTTCCAGCGTTCCGGCGTGCTCCAGGACCCGAAGGCAGGTCGCGAGGTCTTCGGGATCGATCATGCTTTCTGCCATCGCGGCTATGGACATCCTTCGGCGAGCTGGGCAATCGACCGGCCCATTGTCGCAAACCCGCCCGCGGGGTAGCCGCCCGGTCGCCGGTGAACGCGCCGGACCACCATCGCTCAGTTGCTGCGCGGGGTGATCGCGGCGCGGTCGGCGCGCAGGTCGTCGACGAAATTGGCGATCGCCTCGGCGACCAGCAAAGGTTCGGTGATCGGCAGCCAGTGGTCCGCCGGAACGGCGCGGCGCCACAGCTTGTCGACCCACCGGGCGGAGGCGTCGTATACGGCGGCGGGGATGAACGGGTCGGTGGCGTCGACCAGCAACTGGACCGGAACGGCCGTACGCCGCACCCGCGGCTTGCCCAGGTGGTGCAGCAGATTGGCGTGCGCGATGCGCGCACCCGCGACGAGGTCGGTGCGCCACGTGCGTGCCACCCGCGCGGGCAACGGCGCGACACCGCCGAGCTGTCGCACGAGGAGACCGCGCACGCGCGGCGGATAGAGCCTGCGGGCGATCGCGCCGGGGGTGAGTGCCCAGCGCGCCCCGCGCAGCCACCAGCCCAGGTCGCCGATTTCACGGCCGGCGCGCGGCGCCAGGGCGCGCAGCCACAGGCCCAGATGGTCGAGGTTCGGTCCGGCGATCGCGGTGAACGAGGCGACGCGGGTGTTGGCGCGCTCGTCGTAGACCGCCTCCCACAGCTGCACCGCACCCCAGCCGTGGCCGCACGCGTGCACCGCACGGTTCGGGCTGGCGGCCTCGATCACCGCGAAGAAGTCCTCCGCCAGTCGACCGAGGCGATACTCCGACAGCTCTTCGGAGGCGACCGACCGCCCGTGTCCGCGCACGTCGTAGGTGATCACCCGGAATCCGTCGGCCAGCAGGGCCGCGACCGTGGCCCACACGTGATGGGTATCGGTGAGGCCGTGCACCAGAACCAAGGGGTCCGCGGCAACGTCGCCCCATTCGAAGACAGCGAGATCGGCGCCGTCCCGGTCGACCGTCCAGGTGCGGTCGGGGCGGGGCGTTTCGGTGGTGTCGAGCAGTTCGGTCATGTCCTTACCTCGTTCGCTGCCGGCTACCGATCCGAAGGCACGTCGCCGTCGTGCCAGATGTCAGTAATTCCCATACGGACAGTACGAAGTATTGACCGCTCGAGGCAGGGGTGAAACGCCCGAATATGGCGCAGCTCACCCGCGGTCGCGCGGCATCGTTGGCGCACCGTCGACATCGCCGAGGTCCCCGGGTCTCTCTTTCGAAAGGTTGCCGATATCCCTGGGCCGGCATCGACTGTCCGGACCGTCTCCGGATGGCTCCTGCTTTTGTTGACATCTCGCCAATAGTTCGGGAATCTGGGCGTAACCGGCGACGAGGCCGGACCGGGAGCGAGCAAAGGATCCAGCGATGGCACGCGCGGCGTGGAGTGACGACGAGGTCGAGGCGGTACGAGACCTGGCGAAGACCTTCTTCGAGAAGGAGGTTGTGCCCCATGAGGAGAAATTCGTCGCCCAAGGGCATCCCGATCGCGCGCTGTACAACCGGGCGGGCGAACTCGGCCTGCTGTGCCCGGCGATCCCCGCCGAATACGGAGGTGGCGGCGGGAACTTCGCCCACGAGGCCGCGATCATCGAGGAGCAGGCGCGCGCGGGCGACGGATCGATGGGCATTCCCGTGCACAGCTCGATCATCGCGCCCTACCTGTACGAATTCGGCTCCGAAGAACTCAAGCGGCGTGTACTGCCCAAGGCCGCGAGCGGCGAGATCGTGCTGTCCATCGGCATGACAGAGCCGGGAACCGGGTCGGACCTGCAGAACATCAAGACCCGCGCGGTGCGGGAGGGCGACGAGTACGTCATCACCGGCTCGAAGATCTTCATCACCAACGGCTGGCTCTGCGACGGCATCATCATCGCCGCCAAGACCGACCCGACCAAAGGCGCGGCCGGCGTCTCGCTGATCTTCGCCGAAGTCGGCGACGACACCCCCGGCTTCGAGCGCGGGCGCATCCTGAACAAGATCGGCGGCAAGGCCCAGGACACCGCCGAGCTTTTCTTCGACGGCCTGCGCGTGCCCGCCTCCAACCTGCTCGGCGGCGCCGAGGGGCAGGGCTTCTACCAGATGATGCGGATGCTCGCGCAGGAGCGCCTGGTCACCGCGATCATAGCGGTCGCCATGATGGAGAAGGCCGTGCAGCTCACCGTGGACTACACCAAGGGCCGCGAGGCGTTCGGCAAACCGCTGTTCGCCATGCAGAACACGAAGTTCGAACTCGCCGAGTGCGCGACCATCACCAAGGTCTCCCGCACCTTCCTCGACGACTGCATCGACAAGCACCTGCGCGGCGAACTCGATATTCCCAGCGCTGCCATGTCGAAGTACTGGCTGACCGATCAGCTCGGTATCGTGGTGGACCGCTGCCTGCAACTGTTCGGCGGCTACGGCTACATGACGGAGTATCCCATTTCCCAGCTCTACACCGGCGCTCGCGTGCTACGCATCCTCGCGGGCAGCAACGAGGTGATGAAGGATCTCATTGCCCGGTCTCTCTGACACCACGAGCGCGACCGCAGGCGGTGGCGCCGATCCGGCGTTACCGCGCCGCCGCAGGCTCGAACCCGACGAGCGGCGCGCGCAGATCCTCGCCTGTGCGATCGACATGTTCGGCGAACGTCCGTACGCGGCCGTCTCCACTGCCGAACTGGCGCAGCGGGCCGGTGTGGCCCGCGGCCTGATCAACCACTATTTCGGCAACAAGCGCGATCTCTACCTCGCGGTGGTACGGCGGATGGTGACGCTGCCCAAGCTCGACGACATGATCGTGCCCACCGGAACCTGGCGCGAGCGCGTCGAGGCGAGTGTGCGCTGGCTGCTGGACACCATCGCCGAGCACGGCAGCACCTGGGTGAAGGTGACCAGTCACGAGGGGGTCGGTGACGATCCGGAGGTGCAGCAGATCCTGGACGCGGCCGACGACGCGGCGGCCGAGCGTCTGCTGCTGATGGTGGGGCTGGCCCAGTCGGCACACGATGCCGAACTGCGCGCGATGGTGCGCGCCTACGGCGGGTTGGTCAAGGTGGCGGGCCGGGAATGGATCACCCGTGGCACGCTCACCCGTGAGCAGGTGCACGAGTTGCTGTGCGACATGTTGCTGACGCTGGTCACCGAGTCGCTGCCGAAGGTCGATCGCAGGCAGTGATGCCCGCGGGGTGCCGGGGCAAGGTGCGGCGTCCTCGAGCGAATTGCCCGCTCTTGCTGCCTACTGCCGGTGTTTCGGCCGCCGGACGTCACTTGGCCGGAAACGGATCCACCTCCGATGCGTCGCGGTCGGGCCGGGCGCTTACGGACCGGCACGCACCACGGCTGACGGGCTCGCCGAAGTCGCGGAGAGTTCGTTATCACGGCCCGATCACGAATATCGGATACTTCGGATCAACTTCTCGCCTCGCGCGTCCTATTCTGGGTCGGTATATCGGGGCGGGTCCGGACGAATCCGAGGTTCCTGCGCGGTGTGTTGGTGAAAGGACCTGGATGACACGGGCAGAACGGCGTGAAACGGATCGCTGGCCGCAGGCATCGGAAGACCGCTGGTCGGAGCCGGAGCCCGACGGCCCCTGGCCCGACGACGAGGACGAACGCTGGCCCGAGCAGCCGCCGAGCCGCCGCAGGACCGGACGACTACGCGTGGAGATTCCGCCGATCGTCAACCCGTACGCGATCGTCGCGCTGGTGGCGGCCCTGCTCGGGCTGTTCCCCGTGGCCATCGTGTTCGGATTCATCGCCTTCAGCCACCCGCGTGGCCGGGTCATGGCGATGTTCGCCCTGCTGCTCGGCGTAGCCGAGATCACCGCGGTGGCCGGATTCGTCCTGCTGACGAACAACTGGCTGCCCGACCTGACCAACCGCACAGCCGCGATCGAGCCGACACCTCTTGCCTCGGTACCCACGACCGTCGAACCTCGGGTGGTGACCACCACGACCGCCGCACCGAGCCCCGCCGTGACGACCACGCCGCCGGAAAGTCAGGAACCGGTCACGAAGGGCGCGCCCTGCACCGAGGCCCAGCTCGGAAAGATCGGCAGCGCCACCAACGGCGGCACCCTCATCTGTCTCACCACCGCGGGGGGCTATCAGTGGTCGGGCCCGCACACCGTGGCGACCGCGGTGCAGCAGGCCGGATCCAAATGCGACGCCGCGGGCGCCAAGACCGGCCGCACCGCCGACGGCCGAGCCTTGGTGTGCGAGGTCAGTGGCCGCGGCGGCGCGTGGGTGCTGTGGACCGAATAGCGGGCGCCGTTATTCGTGCTTTTTCGCGCGGCTGGGCTGCACCCGGGGTGGCTCGTTGGGCATCTTCGGGTACTGTGGCGGCCACGGCGCGTCCATGAGCCCGGCCGCCATGTCCCGGTCGGACATCTCCAATAACGGGGCGATGGACTGGGGCGCGCGGTCGGCCCACGGATCGCCTGTTTCGGCGTAGCGCGCGGGCACGGTCGCGATGGTCAACTCGTCGGGCACCACCGTATCCAGATCCGACCAGCTGATCGGCGTCGAGACCTGCGCGCCGACCTTCGGACGCACACACCAGGCGCCGAAAACCGTTTTGTGCGGCGCGTTCTGATTGAAATCGATGAATACCCGGTTTCCGCGTTCTTCTTTCCACCACTGCGCGGTGATGTCGTCCGGATAGCGGCGTTCCAATTCGCGGGCAAGCGCTACCGCGGCGGCCCGCACCTGATAACCGTCCCACTTCGGTTCCAGCGCGGAGTAGAGGTGTAAGCCGCGTGACCCGGAGGTCTTGATCCATGATTCGATGCCGAGTTCGGCGAGCAGGTCCCTCGTGCGGAAAGCGGCCTGTACGAGATCGGCGAAGGTGATGCCGGGGGAGGGATCGAGGTCGATGCGCAACTCGTCGGCGATGTCCAGATTGTCGGCGCGGTTGGGCCAGACGTGGAACCCCAGGCATCCCTGGTTCACCGCCCACAGGATATGGGCGAGATCGTGTGCGACGAGGGCGTCACTGGTGGTGCCGTTCGGCGTCGACACCTCGACGGTGCGCAGCCACTCCGGCGCGGATTTCGGCACCCGCTTCTGGAACCAGGATTTGCCCGACGCGCCGTCCGGATACCGCTCCAGCAGCAGCGGCCGCCCACCGACCACACTCAGGAACGGTTCGGCGATCGCCTGGTAGTAACGCACCAGATCGAGTTTCGTCTCGCCGCGCTTGGTGAAATAGACCTTGTCCGGATGGCTGATCGTGACGGTCCGGCCGTCGGTCTCGATGTCGACGGATTCGGTCATCGCGCCGCGCCTTCGCCGAACAGCGTGCTCAGTTCCGCGGGCGCGACTTCGTCGAGCTGCGCGTAGGTACACGATCGCGGGGTCCGGTCGGTGCGGAAGCGCACCAGCCTGCCGCCGTGGCGCAGCCTGCCCGACTGCACGTGCTCGTAGCGGACCTCGGCGACCAGTTCCGGCCGCAGCGCCTCCCAGGACAGATCCTTGCCTCCAGTCCAGCGGCTCACGCCGCCGGGCATCTTGCCCTCCGTCGCCGCCTGTGCCGCGGCATCGGCCCACTGCCGCCACGGGTGGTCCTCGAGCGCGTTCTTCCGCAGCGGCGCGAGCTCCTCGACCAGTTCCTTGCGCCGAGCGGCGGTGAAGCTGCTGGCCACGCCGACGTGGTGCAGGTGGCCCTCGTCGTCGAAGAGCCCGAGCAGCAGCGAACCGACGCCGACGCCGTCCTTGTGCCAGCGGAAGCCCGCCACCACGCAGTCGGCCGTGCGCTCGTGCTTGATCTTCAGCATGACCCGCTTGTCCTGGAGATAGGCCAGGTCATCGGACTTGACCATCACGCCGTCGAATCCGGCGCCCTCGAAACGGGTGAACCAGTCCTGGGCCACGTCGGGGTCATGGGTGATCGGGGTGAGGTGGACGCGAGCGAGCGCGGTGTCCAGGATCGTCTCCAGCAGGCGCCTGCGTTCGGTGAACGGCTTGCCGGTCAGATCCTCGTCGCCGAGCGCGAGCAGGTCGAAGGCCACGAAACTGGCCGGTGTCTCCGCGGCCAGCTTGGCGACCCGGGACGCGGCCGGGTGCAGGCGGTTCTGCAAAGTGTCGAAATCCAGACCCTGCTCGGTGACCACCACGATCTCGCCGTCCACCACGCAGCGCTGTGGCAACGCCTGCTTCAGCAGCTCGGCGACCTCGGGAAAGTACCTGGTCAGCGGCCGGTCGTTGCGGGAGCCGAGTTCCACCTCGGCGCCGTCGCGGAACACGACGCAGCGGAAGCCGTCCCATTTGGGCTCGTAACTCAGGCCCGGCTCGCGCGGCACCACGGGCGCGGATTTGGCCAGCATCGGCCGTACTGGTGGCATCACCGGTAGGTCCACGCGATCCTCCTCGGGTTCGATCCTCACCCATACCGACGGCGCGCGCCGAGCGAACTCATCGGTCTGTGGTCGCGGCCTCGGCTCGATCGTAGGCGGCCACCCCGACACCGAACGTGGACTTCGCCGGTCAGCTCTCCAGCCAGCCGTGCTGGTCGGCGAAGGCGGTGAGCCGGTCGCGGATGGTGAGGATCTCGCCCGCGGTGAGCGCGGGGCTCGCGTCCAGGAGCAGCTCGGTGATCAGGCGTTTGTGCTCGGCGACAGTGAGCTGTCCCGAAGTCGGCCGATCCTTACCCTTGTGCCGGACAGGTGGCGCCGGGGCTGCGCCGACCACGTTGAGGTTGACCGCCTTGGGTCCGCGGTCGCCCTCGGTCACCTCGAATTCGAACACCCGCCCCTGCCGCAACTCGTCTTCGTCCAGACCGATGTCGTTGACGTGGACGAACACGTCGGGTCCACCGTCCTCCGGCCGAATGAATCCGAATCCCCGAGAGCTGTCGAACGACACCAATTTCCCGATGGACACCAACACCCGCTCCTCGTCGCCGTCGCTACTGGGCAACTTTAACCCGCCTTTTCGCCGTCGTCGGAGGAAAGCGCCTTTTGCAACGAATGGAAAACGGTCAGTCCCTGACCGACCATTCCGTTCACCAGTTCGCCCACCCCTTCCGGTCCGTTGAGGACGGTGAGATGCGCGTTCGCCAACCCGTTCGACGCCTGCTTCACGATTTCCGGAAGTTGTTCGATCAACATCTGGTCCAGCGCGATCCGGTTGTTCGACGCGGCGGCAGCGGCCTGGATGCGGGTGCGGTCGGCTTCGGCCTCGGCCAGGATGCGCACCCTATCCGCTTCGGCCAGAGCAGGTTTCACGACCTCGGCCTGCAACTGCTGCTCGCGCAACTCGGCCTCCTTGCGCGCCTGCTCGGCCTGTGCGGTGAGCACCTCCTGCAACGCCAGCGCCTCGGCGAGCGGACCCGCCTGCGCCGCCTCCGCGTTGGCCTTGTCGATATCGCGCTGGTATTGCGCGCGCAGGATCGCCGTCTCGCGCTGATATTCCGCCTGCCTGCGCTGGGATTCCTGCTCGGCCTGGGCCGCGGCCTGCGCGGCATGCGATTGCGCGATCTGCGCGTCGCGCTGCACGGCGGCATTGTGCGGCGCGGCGAGCGCGGCGATGTAGCCGAGGTTGCCGTCGTCGATGGACTGGATCTGGAACGAATCGACCCACAGACCGATATTGCTCATCTCGACTTTCGAGGCGACCAGCACCTCGTCGGCCAGTCTCTGACGCTCCCGGATGATCTCCTCGACCGTCATCGAGCCCACGATCGAACGCAGGTGCCCGGAGAAGATCCGCCCGGTCAGCACCGACATCTCCCGCTCCTGCTCGGAGAGGAACCGCTGCGCGGCGTTCACGATGGACTGGGTGTCGTTGGCCACCTTGAACGCGATCACCGCGCGAACGTCGAGCTGGATCGCCTGCTTGGTGACGCAGCGCTCCTTGATCTCGGACTCGAACATCGCCAGTGACAGATAGCGCACCTTGCGAAACAGCGGGATCACCCAGGCGCCACGCCCGATGATCACTTCGAACGGCGCGTTGTCGCGGCTCTTGGCGCCACTGACCAGCATCGCCTCGTCCGGGTCCGGCACGTGGTAACCCAGCACGTCTTTTCTCCCTTGCTAATTCAAGTCTGCTGCGGCCGATCCGGGTCGAGCGGAATCCACGGGACGACGTCGACGACGCGCCCCGGATGGACCGCGATGACCAGCACGGCCGCGCCGGCCGAGATCGGTTCGGTGGCCTGCGCGATGTACAGCTCGGTGCCCCCTCGAATCGCCACCAGGACCTCGCCCAGCATCCCGGCGCCCCGGATCGGCGATGTGAGCCTACCCGTCAAACCCACCACCGGGTCGGTCATCCCACGATCTCCTTTTTCGCCTCTCGGATCGCCACCCTACGTCTCGCACAGCGCCTTTCGATATCGACGGGTCCGACGGTGGGGCGGAATGGAGGCGGTGGCGCAGGTATGTTTCTTGCATGGGAGGACGGCTAGCGCTGGTGGTGGGGTCGGAATGCGCGGCGCTGGGAGAATTGGGTTTCACCGAAGAACTCGCCAACGGCCTGTACGGGAGCCTGACCGAGACCGGCGGCTGGCGATCGGCGATCGAACTCGACGGCCCGGTCCTGAATCCGACCGCGGCGCAGATGTTCGCCGCGGTCGACACGGCCTTCGCGGCGGCATCGGAGCAGCAGGCCACGCTGCTGCTCGGCTTCATCGGGCACGGAGTGGCCACGACCGCCGAGGACTTCTACTTGCTCGGCCACGATTCCCCCGGCGATCCGAACTCGCACAACGCTTTCCACCTGACCCAGGCGATCAGGGAGCGGCTCGACCGCGCCGCCCTCGACGGGCTGGTGATGCTCGTCGACGCCTGCGAGGCGGGTCAGGGTGTGCAGGGCGCCGCCCGCCGGTGGACCGATCTCCTGGCGCAGTCGGGCGGCCGGATGGAGCTGCTGGTCGCCTCAGGCGACGGGCCGGCGTATTCCGGGTGCTTCACCCGCACCATGCTCGCCACCTTCGGCCTCGGCCTGCCGCTGCGCGGGGAGAATCTGCTGCCCTCGGACCTGGTCGATCCGATCGCCGTGCAGTGCACGTATCAACAGCCGCAACATCTTTCCTTCAGTTCCGGCGCGGTATCCACGACACAGGGCGTCGACCCGGGACTGTGGCTGGTGCCGAACACCGCGCGTCATCGCGACGCGGTGAGCGGACGTTCTGCGGCCGGGTTCGTCGACCAGCTGACCCGGCGTCTGCTGCTGACGCCCGATGTGCGCGAGCGGCTCGACGCGATCGTCGACGCGGGCAGCCACCGGCTGCGGGCCGTGCTGGGGCCCGCGGGTGTCGGCAAGTCCACGCTGCTGGCGATGCTGATCCGTCCCAGCCTGGTCGACGGACTCGCCGTCACCCCCGACTACATCACCGCCGCGGTTTTCCTGACGGTCAACAGCTCCGTGGAATCGGTCGCCGCCGAACTGGCCGTGCAACTCGACGCCCGCCTGCCCGGCTTCCGGGAGGCGGCGCGAGCGGCACGGGCGCATCGGCCCCGAGACGAGTCCGACATCTTCGACATCCTGGTCCGCCGCCCGCTGGCCCGCCTGTCCACCGCGGGCCGCAGGGTCACCTTGGTGTTCGACGGCCTGAACCAACCGCAGGAGGGGACCAGGCGGCTGCTGGTGGCCGCGATCGTCGATCTGACCGAGCGCGAGGATCTGCGGCACGTGCGGGTGATCGTCGGCATCCGGCCAGGGACCGGTGTCGAGGACGATCCGAAGCTGGCGCACATGTACCGGATCGAAATCGCCGAACCGGCTGCCGACGACATCGCCGCCGTGGTGGACTCCGCGCGCGGGACGGCCCCGCTCGGCCCCGTCGACTGGATCGGCTGGATCCAGCGGCTGCTGGCCGAGACGCCGACCGACGCGAGCGGTTCGCGGGTGGTCTCCGGCGGCTGGCTGGTGGCGCGCATCCTGCTGGAGGTCGCGTCGAGGTTGACCGACGGGGCGGTCGCCTCCGGAATCGGTTTGGACCGGGTCATCGCACTGCGGGTCGAGACGGCGCTGCGCGGGGTCGATCCCGAGACCGCGAGTGCGACGGCGGCTCTGCTCGGAGTGCTGGTGGCGGCGGGGGTCGGCCCCGTGCTGCCGCTGGAGTTGCTGGACGCGGCGTTGTCGTCGCTCGGCGTCGACCTCAGTGCGGCCCGGATCCGCGACGTCGCCGTGAATCTCGGCGCGTTGGTCACCCGCAGCCATCCAGGCACCGTCCGCGAGTCGCTCGGTGTGAGCCATAGCGCGTTCCTGCCCGCGCTGGGCGCGGAATGCGATCGTCTCGGGGTGCGCCTCGTGGACGCGCACCGTGCCCTCGTCGCGGCGATCCAGGCCGACGACACCGACCGGGCCGCGGACTACGCCCGCGGCTCGGCCGTGCGCCACTGCCTGGCCTACGGCGCCTCCGCCTTGGCCGTCGACTTCCTGGTGAAGCTGGAGACCGGCAGGTCGGCCGACGATCGCGATCTGTGGGCCGCGTGGGTGCCCGATTTCGTCGGGACACTGGGGCCCGACCACCCCGATACCTTCACCACGCGCGAGCGGCGCGCCTATCACCTCGCCGAGAGCGGCGACCTGGTCGGCGCCGTCGCCGATTTCGAGCTGCTGCTCGAAGACCGGTTGCGGGTCTTCGGTCCCGACGATCCCGACACCTTGGACACCCGCGACCGGTTGGCCAGTTACCGCGCCCGCTGCGGTGATCACTCGGGCGCGGGCGAGGAGTTCGAGCGACTACTCACCGACCAGTTGCGACTGCTCGGTCCCGACCATCCCGAAACCCTGCGGACCAGGAATAATCTGGCGTCCAATCGCGGCGACATCGGCGATTTCGCCGGGGCCATCGCCCGATTCGAACGGCTGCGTGCCGATCGCGCCCGCGTGCAGGGGGCCGACCACCCGGATACTTTGCGCACCCGCAACAGCCTGGCGTACTGGCGTGCAGACAGCGGCGATCTGCTCGGCGCCCGCGCCGAGTTCGAACAACTGGTGGCCGACTATCTCCGCGTCTTCGGCGCCGACGATCCCGACACACTCGGCGCGCGCAACAACCTCGCGGCGTTTCGCGCTCGTAGCGGTGACCTGGCCGGGGCGGGCACTGAATTCACCCGCTTACTCGACGATCGCTTGCGGGTACTCGGCCCGGACCATCCCGACACTCTGCTCACCCGCGGTCGGCTGGCCACCTACCGCGCCGACAGCGGCGATCTCGCGGGCGCGATCACCGACTTGGAGAAACTGCTCGCCGACCGGTTGCGCGTACTCGGATCCGATCACCCGGACACCTTCGACACCCGCCACGATCTCGTGTGCTGCCGCGCTCGTCACGGCGACCTCGCCCGCGCCATCGCGGAGCTGGAGGTCCTGCTGGTCGCGGAGTTGCGCGCTCTGGGCCCCAATCACGCCCACACCATCCGGACCAGGAACACCCTGGCGTACTGGCGGGGCCAGTACGTGGACTGACGGTGGCCTCGGCCGTGCGGTCAGGAACGGTAGAGCGAGCGGTACACGGTGAGGGTCGCCACGCAGTGCTCGATGATCTGCTCGCGGGTGGCGCGCAGCGAGCCGTTCAGCCACGCCGAGAACATGCCCGCGTTCCCGCTGGCCATGGTCACGGCCGCCAGCCTGCGCTTGACCGGGTCCTCGATGTGACCGAACAGATGGTCCTGCATGATCCGGGTGAAGACCGGCATCACCGCGAAGGTGGTCTGCCCGAGCCCGGTGCTGGAATACGGCTCGACCAGGAACAGCCGTGATTTGCGCGGGTCGGCGAGCACCTTGTCGACCAGGATCTCCGATAGGGCGCGATCGCGGGACGGGTCGTCGGTGGCGGCGAAGGCCGTCATCGGCTCCAGGAACTCGTCGGCGACCTGACGGTAGAGCACGTCCAGCAACTCGTCGCGGCCGGCGAAGCTCTCGTAGAAGTAGCGGTCGGTGAGGTTGGCCTTGCGGCACACCGCACGCATGGTGACGCCACTCGCACCCGACTCGCCGATCAGATCGAGCGCCGCCTCCAGCAGCGCCGTCCGTCGCGTCTCCCTGCGCTCGGTAAGCGTCGTCCCACCCCAGATCCGCGGGCTCCCGTCGTCGTCTGATTCCTGACCTGTCTGCACGGCCCAACGATAATGCCTGGCGGCGTACCTCGACGCCGCGCTCACCCGCCACGGCCTGCGGCGTCTTGCCGAAACGGATCCCGTGCCGTCACAGAGTGGTAACTGTCGGTTTACTCGGTCTGGTTACCGACCCTGGGTCTCTCGGTGGTTCGGTAGTGGAGGGTAATGGCGCGTGAACAACTCCGCTGCGGTGATCATGTCCGATGCGCTCGGCGACGGACGCGGGCGTACGGCGGTGCACGGGGCGAGACCAGCGGTTCGGCACCTCCCGCCGCCGTGGCGCCCGCTGCCGCTCGCACGCGGGCCACGTCCGGCGCACATCCCCCTCGCCCCGGCGCAGGAACGGATGTGGCACGCCGCGCGGGCCGGAAACTCGAGTGACTGGAATGTGGCTCGAGCGGTCCGCCTGTCCGGGCCCCCGCTGTCGCCGGAGGCGCTCGTCGCCGCGATCGGCGATGTCGTCGCCGGACACGAACCGCTGCGCACCTGCTATCCGAAGACCGCCTCGGGCCCTGCCCAGGTGATCGTTCCGGTGCACGAGGCCAGGCCGAAGGCCGAGGTCGTCGCGGCCACCGGAACCGAATTGCGGCAGCGCATCGCGGATTTCGCCGCGGGCGAGTTCGATCTGGCGACCGACCTGCCGTTGCGCGCCCGGCTGTTCGCCCTCGGTCCGCACGACCTCGTAGTGGTGCTGGTGGTCCACCACATCTCGATCGACGGACGCTCGGTGGGGCCGCTGCTGCGCGATCTCGGCACGGCATACCTCGCCAGGCAGGCCGGGGCCGCGCCGGACTGGGCGCCCCTGCCGATCGACTACGCCGACTACACCTTGGGGAAACACGCCCAGCTCGGCGACTACTCCGACGAATGGAGCCGCGCCACCCAGCAGTTGCGTTACTGGGCGAACACACTGGCCGGTCGGCCCGCGGTGCTCGAATTCCCCTGTGCTCGTCCACGTCCGGTCCGCCGCGCCGGGGCGGCAGGCGCCGGGGCGGTCGTGCCGGTAGCGTTCGGCGCCGGCGTGCACCGCGCGCTGCTCGATCGGGCGTGCGCCGCCCGGGCCAGTCTGTTCATGGTGTTGCAGACCGCTTTCGCGGTGGCGGTCGGCGCGTTCTCCGACAGCGCCGACGTCACCACATTGTTCGCGCAGGACACGGCGGTCGCCTTCGTCGAACTGGTCACCGCTACCGTCGAACTGCTCGCCACCGGCTACCGCGGACCGATCGCCCCGTTGCTGTCCGGCTTCCCCGCCGGGCAGCGGTGACGGCCGCCTCGAATCCCCGGAGGGTCAGCCTCGTTCCAGAGGCAGGCCCGCATCGCGCCAGGCGACCACGCCACCGGCCAAGCCGGCGGCGTCGTATCCGGCCTGCCGGGCGCGTGCGGCGAAGCGCACCGACAGCTCGCCGACCGGGCAGACGAAGACGACAGGACGCGATCGCGGGAACGGGATGCCGTGACCGAACATCTCGTCGAGTTGGTCGTCGCGAATGTTCACCGCGCCCGGCACGTGCCCGATGCGGTAGGCCATGGCGCCCCGGCTGTCCACGATGGTCGGACGCGCGGTCCGGTCCAGTTCGGCGAGCTGCTCGGGCGACAGGCGCGGTACCGCGGCCAGCTCGGCCGCGGTCGGCTCGGCTGAGCGTCCGGCGCGGCCGAACAGTTCCGGCCTTCGCTTCTTGATGTAGGACAGGTAGGGCTCGAGCCGGTCGCACACGATGAACACCGCGACGATCGGGTCTTGCGGATCGGTCGCCGAGAGATCGAGCGCGCCGAGCGTTTCCAGCGCGGCGGCGTACCCCGCGCCGCTGGTCGGCCCGGCCAGGACGCCGTAGCCGGTCGCCAGGCGCAGCGTCGCGTCCACGGCGTCGCCCGCCGACACGGTGACGATCCGGTCGTAGAAATCAGGCTGGAACAGCCCGACATCCCACATCTCGGTCTCCGACCGAATGCCGGGAATGAAGTCGGACCGTTCGGAAACCACGGCGACAGTGCGTAATTCGGGGTTGTACTTACGCAGATAGGTGGCGGTTCCTCGGGTGGACCCGGTGGTACCGAGCCCGCCGATCAGATAATCGATCCTGGTGATGCCATCGGCCGCCAGGTCCTCATGGATCTCCCGTCCGGTGCCGTGGTGGTGGGCCTCGATGTTCTTCTCGTTGGTGTACTGCGACAGATGCCGATACGCGCCGGGGTGCTGCGCCATGGTCGCCTCGATCACCGAGTAGACGTCGTTCGGCGTGGTCGGGTCCGGGCACTCCGACAGCCCGGGCAGTTCCACGATCTCCGTCCCGAGCAGCTGCAGCAGGTCACGGACCTCGGCCACCTTGATCCGGTTGGTCACCGCGCGCAGGTCGATGCTGTACATCGAGCCGAGGACGCGCAGCGCCTTGGCCGTGTTCCCGCTGGATGCCTCGATGAGCGTCCGAGCGCCGGCCCGGATCTCCGCCAGGTCGTCGCGCAGCATCCCCCAGGCCACCCGGTCCTTGACCGAGCCGAACGGGTTGTGCGACTCCAACTTCGCGTAGAGCTCTACGTTCGCCAGCCCGTGCACCGCGGGGTCGAG
Organism: Nocardia sp. CY15; assembly: GCF_009829295.1. Classification (NCBI taxonomy): domain Bacteria; kingdom Bacillati; phylum Actinomycetota; class Actinomycetes; order Mycobacteriales; family Nocardiaceae; genus Nocardia; species Nocardia sp. CY15. Next base: position 48,153 of record NZ_VUOT01000016.1, on the reverse strand, counting down.
CCGCAGCAGTGGCGTGTTGCCGATGAGTTCGGTGATGTGCTCGTATCGCATCAGGGAGCCTCGACGGATCGGACCGGGCTGGTCGCAAGGTGGGCGGTATGCGGCGAGATATGGCGTGATCGCGGCGACTCGACGGGGAAATCCGGTTCGTACTCGGCGTCGCGGACGATCCGGAATCCGTCGGGCCCGTGGGTGACGGCGAGTTTCACGGGCAGCGGGTGCATCGATGCCCGCGCGGCCGACAGGTCCATGTGGTAGGCGGCGGTATTGGGGAACACCACCGCGTCGCCCGGCCGGGGCGTGGTGGGCAACCACACCTTGTGATTGGTGATGAGGTCTCGCTCCAGGCACAGACGTCCGGCGAAATAGACGCCGATCGGGCCTGTGCCGCCACCGCTTTCAGCGGTGGCGTGGGTGGGTGTGAGCCCGTCGCCCGCACGGGGCAGCAGGATGGGGTCGACCATGACCTCTTGGTCGGCGGGCGTCACGGAGTCGCGGCTGAGGTCGACGTGCACCAGCACGCTGCCGTCGGCGACCTCCTTGACGAACTCGACCGTGGCGACCGTGACGCCCGCGTGATCGACCAGCGCCTTGCCCGGCTCCAGCCACATCTCCAGCAGATTGTCGCCCGTCACCTGTGCCACCGTGCGCCCGCCGTGCCGCTCCAGCGGCGCGGCGAGAAGCTCCGCGAGCATGGTGTCGGCCGCGACGGTGTTGGCGTACTTGTGGAAAACCGGTGTGCCGTGCACGGCGCCGCCCGCGACGTGATAGCCGAAGGTGTTGCTGCCCCACGTCATCGACTCACCCCGGCCCAGCAGCGATTCCCGCAGGGCGAGCACGTAGGCGTCGAACCGCTCGGCATCGGCGGTGAACACTTGACGGAACCCGCCGCCGATGTCGAGCACCGACGGGGCGAGACCGCGATCGTAGGCTTGCTCGATCAAGCGCAGGCAGGCCTCGATCGCCCGCACCCGCTCGCCGAGCTCGCCCGAGTCGAGGTGGAAAGCGAAGCCGAGGAAGGCGATCCGCGCGCGCTGCGCAGCGAGCAGATCGAGGGCCTGTCCGACGTGCGCGAGCGGCATCCCGAACCGGCTCACCTGGCCCGGGCCGAAGCCGGAAACCCGCAGCAGCACGGGAATTCTCGGATGTCCGGGAGCCAGTTCCGCGATGCGGCCCAGTTCCCACGAGTTGTCCACGTTGACCGTCACCCCGCGGCCGACGAGGTCGTGGAGGAAGCTTTCGCCTTTCGGGCCGGTGACCTCGATGCGCGCCGCCGCGAATCCCGCCCCGAGGGCACTGGACAGTTCGTGCGGTGACGCGACGTCGATGGCGATGCCCTCGCGTTCGGCGGTGCGGACGAACGCCCGGGACTGGTTCACTTTGTGCGCGTAGCAGATCCGGTATCCGGGAAGGTGCCGCTCCAGGACTGTGCGCAGACGGAGCAGATTCTCCGAGTAGATCTGCGGGAACAGCAGATGCGCAGGCGACCCGAATCGTGTCAGCGCCTGCGCCGCGACGCCCGGCGTGTCGAGAAAAGCGCGGACCGTCGGATGCAGTTTCGCGGGCAGCGCCGGCGGCCACGGCGTCATACGGCGGCTTCCGACGGCTCGGTGGCCGAAGTCCGTGCCGCGCCGTCGGGACGCTGCGCGGCCGGATTGTAGCCGCCGTCCCGGATCGCCTCGAACGCGCGTGCCCGATTGCGCGGGCTCCGGAACTCGGCCACAACCCGTTTGCTGTCCAGGTCGATCTCGACCACGCGGATGTCCATCGATTCCAGCACTCCGCCGATCGTGCGAACGCAGTGCTTGCAGGTCATATCCGGCACGTAGAACACCTGGTCCTCGGCGGTGGCGGCGCGGTCGGCGGTCGTCTCGTCCAGTTCGGCGCGCACTTCGACCATCTCGCAGCGGCCGATGATCTCGGTGAACGTCGCGACGAACCGGCCGGCCAGCTGCGGGAGGATGCTGACGTGCCCGCTGTCGAGCTGCTGTGGGGTGGCCGCCAGGCAGGAAGGGTGGCTTCCGGTGGGCAGCAGGGCGTATTGCCGGGAGATCAGGTCCAGGTCGTCGTGATACTTGGCGATGGCCTCCGCGACCGTGCGGCCTTCGACGGTGGTGGCGCGCTCCATCACGGCGTGCGCGTCGGCGATGGTGGCGTCCTTCATCGCGCGCAGGGTCGCCACGGTCTCCGCGGTGTAGCGGACGGTTCCGTCGGGTTGTGCGACGAGCGTCACCGGGATCATGCCGCGCCGATAGGTCGAAGCCTGCAACTCCCAGAACCATCGAGTGGCCACCGCGGTGAAGATCCCGGAATCGCGAATCCCCGCGGCGAATTCGGCGGCATCCCGGTACGGGGTCTGGGCGGCCAGCAGCGCGTGCTGTGCCAGCACGCGCCCCGCCGCCTCGATGCCGACCCGGAAGATGTCGCGCGGATCGTGGTCGGTGGTCGTGCCCGCCAGCACGGCGTGTTCGCCCGGTCCGATCGCCGCGACCCGCGCGGCGAAACCGGGGTCGGTGTCCAGGTGGCGCCACAGCGCCAGGACGGTCTCACGCATCGCGATCGGTACCGAGGGGCCGAGACCGTCGGCGCGGAAGTGGCCGGTATTCGGGATGCCGTCGCTGTCGGTCCACGCGATCCGGTGCGTCGCGCTGGTCACCTGATCCGCGCGGCACGGCCGCATGAACCGCTCCAGATACAGCCGCTGCGAATAGGTGAGATGACTGTCCGTCTCGGGACGTAGTGCGGTACAGGTGAATTCGAACCGGCGTGGCGGGGGCACGGGAGCCGGTGCGGTGAACAACCCCGGTTGCGCCAACTCGGCAAGCACCCTGGACGCGGACCGCCGGTCGTAGCGGGGGATGTCGATACTCACGTGACCTCCTCGGCAATGGTTCGCACACACGCGACGAATCGGTCGATCTCGTCGGGAGTGTTGTAGATGTGCGTGCTGACTCGCACCGAGTCCGCGCCATCGGTCACGGCGGGGACGCAGTGCGCGCCGGTACGCACCAGAAAACCCAGCTCGCTCAACACGAAGCCCGCGTCGGCGGCCGAGATTCCGTCCAGGGTGAAGGAGACGATGCCGTAGCCGACTTCACACGCGGCGTGTGCCGGGCCGGGCAGGAACTCCAACCCGGGAACCGGGCGCAGGCCGTCGATCAGGCGCAGGGTCAGGGCTCGGTTGTGCGCGGCGATCACGCCCATGCCGAGTGATTCCAGCACCTCGAGCGCGCTGCCGAGGGCGAGGATGCCGGCAATGTTGGGGGTACCGCCTTCCAACAGCGCGGGCATCGGTCCCGAGTCCAGCCCGGCCGGGCCGGGCCGGGCACCGGAATTGCCGCCGGGCAGGAACGGCACCAACTGGTCGTGCACGCGTCGGCGGCAGTACAGGATTCCGGTGCCCGGTGCGCCGAACATCTTGTGCGCGGCGAAGATCGCGAAGTCCGCGCCGAGCGCTGTCACGTCGACCGGTAGGTGCCCGCCGCTCTGCGAGCAGTCGAAACACAGCAGGATGGCCGGATCGATGCGCCCCCGCACTTCCTCCAGGGTGCTGAGACCGCCGAAGACGTGGTGCAGATGCCCGGCCGTGATCAGCCTGGTGCGCGGCGTGATCTTGGCCAGGATGTCGTCGGTGTCCGCCTCACCGGCGCCGGTCACCCGGTAGGGGATCAGGTCGATGCGGCGTCCGAACCGGGCGAGCAGCCCGCGCAGGTGCTGCCAGGGGTACACGTTCGACGCGTGGTCGCTGGCGTTGTAGAGGATCTGGTCGCCGTCGGCGAGTGCGGTCAGGCCCCAGGACAGCGCGACAGCGTTGAGCGCGGCGGTGGCGCCGCCGGTGAAGACCACCTCGTCCAGGTGTTCCGCGCCGATGAAAGCGGCGGTCCGCTCCCGGACCCGGGCGATCCGGGCGGTCAGGCCGGTTGCCCAGGGATAGGTGCCGCGGCCGACGTTGGCCGTGCCGTTGCTGTGATAGCGGTTCATCACCTCGATCACCGGCAGCGGCTTCTGGGTGGTGGCTGCGCTGTCGAGGTAGACCTCGGAGGCCGCGGTGAGCGCCGGGAACATCGACCGGACCGTGGTAGGCGCGAACGGCGGCGTCTCCGGTAACCGGGTGGCCGCTTCGGCCCGCGTCACCGGCGATCTCGGGGCAGGGGACCGCAACGCGACGCTCCCTTCACCGGTAACCAGGACGTCACCCACGATACGCATTTTTGGTACGGACTTCGAAGTTTTCTCGCGGACAAGGGCTTTCACGACTAGCCTGGACGACATGCCTCTGACCCCCGAACAGCGTCAAGAGTTCCTGGCTCAGCCGCATGTGGCCGCGTTCTCGGTGGCCGCGGGTTCCGGTCGTGCCCCGCTCACCCTCCCGATCTGGTATCACTACAGCCCCGGTGGCGAGGCGTGGATCCTGACCGGCCCGGAGTCACGGAAGATGCGCTACATCCGGGAGGCCGGCCGGTTCGGTCTGATGGTTCAGCAGGTCGAACCCACGGTGCGGTATGTGAGTGTGGAGGGCCCGGTCACCCGGATCACCCCGATGACCGACGAGCAGCACCGCGAGATGGCGGCGCGGTACCTGCCCGCCGAATCGGTCGACGCCTATCTGAAGGCGGCCGAGGCCTACGGCGAGCAGGTCGCGGTCTTCCTGCGGCCGGAGCGCTGGCTCTCGGCCGACCTGGGGAACCCGAGCGAGTTCTAGTACCTGCCCTGCAGGTACTCGACGAGGTGTTCGCGTTCGGTCGCCAATTCGGAGATCGCGCTCTTCACCACGTCGCCGATGCTGACGATGCCGACCAGCCTGCCCTCGTGCACCACGGGCAGGTGCCGGATGCGGTGTTCGGTCATGGTGCGGCGCAGGCCGTCGACCCGGTCGTCGGGTGTGCAGGTGCGTACTTCGGAGGTCATGATCGCCGAGACCGGCGTGTCCAGCAGGGCCGCGCCGCGGGCGTGCAGACTGCGTACCACGTCGCGCTCGGAGACGATCCCCGCGATCGCGTCGCCGTCGGGAGAGACGACGACCGCACCGATGTTCCGTTCGGCCAGGGTGGCCAGCAGTCTGCGGACGGTCGTGTCGGGTGCGACCGTGGCCACGTCGCTGCCCTTCCTGCGCAGGATCTCCGAAATTCGCATGTTTCACCATCCAGACGTCGCGGCATTACCAGGATCGCAAGTTCGTAGTCCGGTGACCAGCACGAATCCATTACAGGCCACGGTTCGCCTCACGTCAGAGGCGGCGCGCGACGCTGCGGTCCAGGTCGCGGGCGAGCAGGGCGATCGCCGCCTGCGAGATGCCCGCCGAGGTCGCCAGATCGATCGAGGTCAACTGGGCGATGCGGCGCAGGCGGTAGTCGACGGTATTGGGATGCACGTACAGCTGGCGCGCGGTGAGCTGCCGGTTCATGTCGTTGCCGAGGTAGGCGCGCATGGTGTCGAACAGTTCGGGATGGGCGTCGAGCGGGTCGAGGATGGTCGCGATCCGCCGCGTCGCCGGGCCGCTGCGGGTGAGCTGATATTCCACTGCCAGATCGGACATCTGATAGAGGCCGGGCGGCCGGGCGCCGACGCGCACGAGATTGAGCAGCTCGTGCGCCTGATCGGCCGATTCGGGGATCTGCTCGGTATCGGTCGGGACGACGGTGGCGGTGAGCGCAACCTCGGCGGCGTCGGCCAGCAGCGCGAGTGTCGTCTCCGTGAGGACGGTATCGGTCTCGTCACCGAACGGGATGAGCAGTGTGCCGCCCTTGGCGCTGAGCAGGGCCAGCGCACGCGAGGCGAACACGGTGGCCAGCTCGGATTGCAGCCGCCGTAGCTTGCGGCGCGCGGCGACGTTGCCGTCGACGCGCGGATCGCGCTCGTCCGGATGCTCCGGAATCGACAGCGCGACAACCTGATAGGACTCCGCGATCGGAATGCCGGTCTGGCGCGCCAGAGCCGAACTGCCACGACCGCTGAGCAGCGCCGAGGCGAGCGTCTGTGTCGCCGTCTGATGTTCCTTTGCCACCAGGCGCTGTTCGTCGACGTAGGCGTCGGACACCGCCGCGGTGATCGCCTCCAGCAGCTCCAACAGCAGATCGGCGGCGACGAGCACCTCATCGACGTCGTCGGCCTCGGCTCGCGCGGTGACCAGGCCGAAGGCGATGCGCAGTCCCTCGTGGTAAGCGCGCAGGATAGTGCTCAGCGGCACGCCCTCGCGGGCCCAGCGGGCGGCCGTCGCGCGTACCGGGCCCAGCTGTCGCTCGTCCGGCACGGTACGCCGGTCGAACATCTCGGCGGCGAGGTTCAGGCAGCTGCGAGTGAGTTTCGTGACGTCGCCGCGTACATGTTCGCCGGGCAAGCTGCGGCACGGAGCCATGACGTTCTCTAGGTATCCGACCATGTGCGTGGCCACGCTGTCGGTGTTCTGCAAGGGCGCCGAAGCCGGTCGGCCGCCGATTTCCAGTACCGAGTCGGACGAGTCGGCGGACAGATCCAACGCGGAGTAGGTCATTACGAATTCGCTCCAAGTGCCACGCCAGGCGTGTGAGAAATCGCGCCCGAGTCGATCGATCACTATACGAAAGGGCCGTGGGCACCGGGAGTGATCTGTGAGATCGATTGGTTGCTCGTCGCATTACGCGATGCGGCGATCGTGACTCCGACGCTGGGCACGCCGCACGCCGCTCAGCGTGCTGGAGCGAGGTACGCGCTGGAGTGGATGTCTTTGCGTGTCAGAAGAAGTCTTCGTCTACTCGTCGTCCAGCCCGGCTGACAAGTAGGCGGCGGCGGCCAGCCACTGCCTGCATTGCGGGCCGTGGACTTCGTGGGCATAGAGGATGTCGCGCGCCTGCCGGTAGGTGAGGCCACGGGGCTCCACCCCGCAGTCGGACAGGGAGAAATCGGGCGCAGGGTATTGGCGCAAGGCTTCGGCACCGGCGCCATCGATGACGGCAACCCGGTGGGGAGTTCGAAATGGCTCGATCATTCGACTACCCCTCGCGTCCGAACGTGCGGCAGGGAGTGCTCGGCGTGCTGGCGACGCGGGCTCGAACTCCCTGCGTATCTCCCTGATTTCGTCTTCGAGTCTATGCCTCCGTCGCTTACAGATGCAAGTACATCTGCACGATCGGTCGCAGAAAAAGCGGTGGCCGTCGCCGGTATGGAACCGGCGACCGCCACTGTGCCGCTTGTAATTTCGTGTCCAGGGGTCTTACGGCTTGCGTGCGACCCCACCGTAGGCGGAGATCGGCCGGGCCTCCCCGACCTCGGTCGCGCCCGAGCGCCACTGCGTAATCGACACGAAACCGGGCTCTACGAGCTCCAAACCATCGAAGACGGCCTTGATCTGCGCCTGTGGGCGGGGGACATAAGGAGTGCCGCCGGTGCCGGTGTAGTTCTCGCACAGCGTGACATACGCCTTGCTGTCGTCGGTGCCGTCCCACATCACCAGGTAGCTGCCCGACGGAACGGCGTCCAGCACGGTGTGCACGATCCGGAGCAGATCGTCGTATGTCTTGGCGTGGCCGAGCACGCCCATGAACATCACGGCGACCGGCTCGTTGAAGTTCAGGACGTGCTTGGCGTCGGCGACGATCAGCTCGGGATCGTGGTAGTCGGCGTCGATGTAGGTGGTCACGCCTTCCGGGGTGGTGCTGGTGAGTAGCGCTCGCGCGTGCGTGAGCACCAGGGGATCGTTGTCCACGTAGACGATCCGGGACTCGGGCGCGACGCTCTGGGCGACTTCGTGGGTGTTCTGCATGGTGGGCAGGCCGGTGCCGATATCGAGGAACTGGCGGATGCCCTGCTCGCCGGCGAGGTAACGCACCGCGCGAATGAGGAATTGGCGCGACTGCATCGCCATGGTGGTGATGTCCGGATCGACTTCGATGCCGGCGTCGCCTGCGATGCGGTCGATCTCGTAGTAGTCCTTGCCGCCCATCCAGTAGTTCCAGATCCGCGCGGAGTGGGGGATGTCGGTCCGGATGAGGGGGCTGTGGTCTTCGGGCATGGGGTTGGACTCCTCGGCAAAAAACTGTCCGCGGCACGGCCGTGCGGGTGGGCGCGTGGAGGTGTCGCGAATGACTGGTACATCCGATGTGCACTGCGACAGTACAAGATTCACCCTCGTCGAGCGGGCCGGACGGGGGAGCTGATCTCGGTGTTTCTGGGCGAGGTGATCGTGTTTCACAATCCCGTCCGGATGGTCCGAATCTGCGGGCGCACAGAGCGCGAACTTCGTGCTATCGTCCGGTGTTGGTGCAAATGCAAGAACGTTTGAACGTGCATCTGCACGAACCGAATCGCCTAACTGCGGCAACCGAGGAGTGGGGAAGATGTCGGATACATCCACCAACGAGATCATCGGAACTTGGCGCAAGAGTTCCTTCAGCAATCCCAGCGGCAACTGCGTCGAGGTGGCCGAGGCGGCCAACGGCCAGGTGGCCGTGCGCAACTCGCGGGATCCGGAGGGCGGTATCCTCCTTTACACGCGTCCGGAGATCGATGCGTTCGTCCGTGGCGCGAAGGCCGGAGAGTTCGACTATTTGACTAGCTGAGCGGTAGCATTAGCGGTCGGTACGGTGTGTCTCCCGTCAGCTGGTTGTGACACACTGTGGGCAAACCCCGGAGTATCGGAGACGAACTCGATGATCGCTGAACCCGATGACGATGGTCACGTGCAATCCGTTGTCGCGGAACGTGGTCCGACTGTGCTACGCATCGCATTGGGCGGCCAGTTGCGCAAGCTTCGGGACAAGAAGGGCATCACCCGCGAGGCCGCGGGTGATGCGATCCGAGGCTCGCATGCCAAGATCAGTCGACTCGAGTTGGGCCGTACCGGCTTCAAGGAACGCGACATCCGCGACCTGCTGACCCTGTACGGCGTCCACGATCCCGAGGAGCGCGAGTCGTTCCTCGAGCTGGCCAGGCAGGCCAACGAGCCCGGCTGGTGGCATCGCTACAGCGACCTGCTGCCCCAGTGGTTCGGTACCTACCTCGGTCTGGAACAGGCCGCGAGCAAGATCCGTACCTATGAGTCGCATCTTGTTCCCGGCCTGCTGCAAACGCCCGAATACGCCAGGGCGGTCGTGGCGCTCGGGCACGAGGACGCCGACACGGATCGGCGGGTCGCGGTGCGTCAGCGCAGGCAGGAAATCCTGTTCCGCTCGGACCCGCCGGTGGTCTGGGCAGTGATCGATGAAGCGGTGCTGCACCGGCCCGTCGGTGGACCGCAGGTCCATCGGGAGCAGATGCTGCACCTCGTCAGGCTTGCGAAGCTGCCGAACGTGACGATCCAGGTACTGCCGTTCACTGCGGGCGAGCACGCCGCGGCGGGTAGTTCCTTCAGTATCCTGCGCTTCGCCGAGTCCGAACTTCCGGACATCGTGTATCTCGAACAATTGACCAGCGCGCTGTATCTCGAGCGGCGGCAGGACCTGGCGCTGTATCTGTCGGTCATGGACCGGCTCAGCGTCCAGGCCGAGCGTCCGGACAAGTCGATCGAGATCATGGAGAAGTACGCCGACGCACACTGAGGTCCTGCGGCAACATCCCGTGCGGCCGGAAGACCTGTAAACGCCAGATGACCACCTCCGAAGCGGAGGTGGTCATCTGGCGTTCGCTCTTCGGATCAATGGCGACGGCGCGCCGGAAATATCTTCATGAAGTCGGCGCCCGGCGTCGGTGGCATTGTGGTGGAAGTGCACCGGCGTCGGGTGACGCGACGAAAGTGCTCGTGGCACAGGATGACTCGTTACCCGCCGGTCTCGGACGGCGGGGCGGTGCTACTGCTTGATGAAGCTGGAGGCAATGCGCCAGAAGGTCGCGGGTTGCAATGCCTCGAGATCCCAGTCGTCGGCCATCGCGTGTGCGGTGGTGACGATTCGTTCGATATCGAAATCATGCCGAGTCGCCGCGCCGGTGGATTCGACGGCATGGATGACGTATGCCACGGCGGTTTCTCGGGAGAATGCGGTATTGGTGTGGCCGCTGCGGGCCGACGATGTGTTCATATGTCTACCGTTCGCTGGCTGGTCGGCCAGTGCGGTGTCGGCTGATCCGAACCGACCGCCGGTAAGTGGTTGTTCCATTCGAACGCCCCTGCTTTTGTGGCGGCGGCAAACCCACGGCGGCTTCGGCCTTCGGCTCGCCCACGCGGCCTCCCCTGGTGGTCCCCTGTAAAGAGTTGCGGGACCGAGTTTATGCCGCCGTACCTTTCAGATGCAAGCACATCTGCACGATCGATTGCACGTGCGCAGTGCGGATTTCACGTCCAAAAGTTTGCCGGTACGGTGCCACGGCGAGGAATTCTCACTCCTGTCCGAAGAGGACGTCCGTGCTGTAGTCGATCTGTGTACCCGGCTCGACGAATTGCTCCGCCGCGGCATGCCAGGCCAGAAAATGTTCGGTGAAACGGTGTGCTTCTGCCGCCTCGTCGTCGGTGTAGAGCTGATAGAGGAAAAACCGGTGAGGATCCACCCGATCTGCGCAGATGTCGAAGCGCAGACAGCCCGGCTCGGTCCGTACGGAGGCTTCGGCACTGCGTGATATGGCGGCGAGGAACTCGGCGCGGGACCCGGGGCGGATCTTCATCGAGACGATACGACTGAACACGGTTGTTCTCCCATCGTGACCGTTGGCGTCAATCGGCAAGGACTAGCGAGGTTCACGACGGCTCAGTCGGCCAGTTGCGCAATCGCCTGGTTACTCGGAATACCGCCCGAAACGAGTTCGAGCGTCATCGAGAAGGTGTGCGCGGCGGGCAGTAATCCGGCCAGGACGGCCGCCACATCGGCGCGGGGGACCTCGCCGCGCTCGACCGGGGGCGGGGCGAGGGTCACCAGCCCGGTGCCGGGCGAGTCGACCAGCCGGCCGGGTCGCAGAATGGTCCAGTCGAGCTCTCTACCTCGCAGATCGTTCTCGGCCTGGGTCTTGGCGTCGATATACGCCGCCCACACCTCATCGGTGCCGGGAGAAGGGGGTCGACCGGCTCCCATCGTGGAGATCTGCAAAAAGCGGCGCACCCCGGTTCGCTCGGCCGCCTCGGCCAGCCGGACCGAGCCGCCCAGGTCGACGGTGTATTTCCGTTCGACCCCACTGCCAGGCCCCGCTCCAGCGGCGAATATCGCCGCGTCGCAGCCTTTCACGACTTCGGCCAGTTCGTCGGTGCCCGCGTTCTCCAGGTCGCAGAGCACCGGCTCGGCGCCGGTCGCGCGGACGTCGTCGGCGTGCCCTGGATCGCGGATCAGCGCGGCGACCTCGTGGCCGTTCGTGGTGAGCACGGGGGCCAGCAGCAACGCGATCTTGCCATGTCCGCCTGCGATGACCACGCGCATGGATCGCTCCTTCCGGTCGGGGCGGCGCCCGCGCTCAGCGCTCGGGACCGCCGGGATTACAGCGTGCTTCGACGGTGGCCGGGTAGCCGACCGCCGGCCGCCACGGTTCCAGATTCCAGCTCGGCTTGTCCGGCTGGACCAGCCGAGCCCACGCCCAGTGACAGACGAACTGGTCGCGCATGCCGGGTGCGTCGGCGTCGGCCGACCGGGCCACCACTTCCTGCCACGCCCGTTCGTCCGAGCCGGGAAAGGTGGTCCGCCGACCGGCCTGCGTGGGGAAGACGAGCAGCCGCGGCCCGTCGACCGTCTCGGTCCAGGCGACGTGATCCACCAGAGGCTGTCCCGCATAGGGGTCGACGGACGGTACGGCGGCGAGTGGTGTCGACACCGGCGATGGCGGGGCGCTCGGGGCCGTCGTGGCTGTGGCCGTGGCCGGTGCCGGCGGGGATTCATCGGCGCCGCAGGCCACCGTCCACGGCAGCAGGCCCGCCGAGAACAGCGCGGCGGCCCGACGCCGGGCGAGGAGGCGATGCGGGTACCGCTGCGCCACGGTCGAACCTCCTGTGTCCTCCTCGGCACCACTTTCCGGCGTGCTCACCCGAGCCTAGCGAGCCCGAGCGGCCCCGGCGAGATTCTCCTGCAGGGCCACCGATTGTGGTGGCTTGCCGGTACGGCTCCGACCCGGGATAGTCGGTCGGTGCGGTGTGGACGGATCATGGTAGGGGCGGCAGGCGTCGTGGTGTCGGTGACGGTCGCGTTGGCCGGGCCCGCGGACGCGCGGGTGGGCGAGGCGCCCGGCACCGTGACGGATCGGGTGGAGCTGGCCGGGCGGCTGCGTGTACAGGGGGCGACGACCGCCGAGCGGCTGACGTATTGGTCGCGGGGCCCGCGCGGACCGATGCAGAGCACCGGAGTGCTGTACCTGCCCGAAGGCTCTCCGCCGCAGGGTGGTTGGCCGATCATCGCCTACGCGCACGGCACCTCCGGGATCGCCGACGAGTGCGCGTTCACGGTGCACCCGCGGGACTACTACCTGACTTCGGTGTTCCCGGCTCTGCTCGGCGCGGGATACGCGGTCGTGATCTCCGACTACGTCGGGCTCGGCACTCCCGGCGTTCACCCCTATCTGGACGGTCCCTCGGAGGCTCGCAGCATCATCGACGGCGTGCGGGCCGCACGGGCGATCGCCCCCTCGCTCGGCACGCGCTGGGCGGTGTTCGGCCAGTCGCAGGGTGGGCAGGCGGCGCTGTTCACCGCCCACCTCGCACCCGGCGACGCACCGGAGCTCGATCTGCGCGGCGCGGCCGCGACCGGGACGCCGTCGAATCTGGATCGGGTTTTCCCCCTGGCCGGGCCCTGGCTGCCGCGGCTGCCGCTGCAAAAGACGACCACCTACTTCGCCATGCTGCTGGCGGGCTTGCGCGACAGCGCACCGGAGCTCGACATCGACGGCTACCTGACACCGGTGGGCCGAGACGTCCTGCGCATCGTGGAAACGGAGTGCGCCACCGAGGCTGACGCGCAGGTGTCCGGCATCGGCATCGGCGCCATGTTGTCGCGGCCGTTGGACGATCCCGCGCTGCTGGCCGCCGTGCGCACGATGCTGAGGGTGCCGACCAGCGGCTATTCGGTGCCGCTGTACCTCGGCCAGGGGGTGACCGACCTCGAGGTGCCCGCGCCGCTGACGCTCGAGCTGGTGGCGGAATTGCACGCCTCCGGGACCGATCTGCGGGTCGGCTGGTATCCCGGCGACCACCTGGGGGCGGCCAGGGAAGCGTTCCCCGACGCGCTCACGTTCCTGAGTGGTGTGCTCGATCGGCCCTGAGCCCGCGTACTCAGCGCCAGAGCGATCGGCACGGTAGCCTGCGAAGGCCGGGGCGAACGTGGCCGTCCACGGTGACGGTGAGCCCGGCGTGCACGGCGGCCGAAGTGAATTCCCCCGCCTCGGTCCGCGTCGCGGCGTACTCGAGGATCAGTGCGTCCTCGGGGGTGGGTCCGTCGAAGTAGACGGTGATCCGCCGGTTCGGCGGATCCTGGGTGTCGTCGCGGTCCGCGAGTCTGCGCGCAGCGCCGTCCATGCCACCGTCTCCTTCCGGCCGGCGCGGCAGCCGCGCCGGTGAGATCGACGGTAAGTGCCCGCCACTGCTGAGAACATGTTCCAGATCATCGGCTGGAAATGTCACAGAACGGACCTCGCGCGGTCGGGTACAGTCACCAGCCGGGGCGCGCCGCGCTCACAGCATGGCCGCCCCAAACTTGTGATTTGTCAACATGTTCGCGTCGGGTGATGTCCTGTATGCGTGATGTTGCCGAGGATGAGCACAGCGTTGAACGATGCAGGAGGCACACGTCGATGAGTCAGGGCCCACGTTCGCTGGGTAGGGGAGTGGGGCGAAGACGTCTCGCACGTGCGATCGGAGCGATGGCCGCGGGCCTGGTGCTCGTCGCGAGCATGGCAGGCGCGGCGACCAGCGCGCCGTTGTACCCCGATCCCGATCCAGATCCCTTCTACGCCACACCCGCGGACATCGCCGACCGCAAGCCCGGCGACGTGATCGCGACCCGGGTGATGCCCCCGCTGGCGATCTTCCCGGAGACGACGGTGACCGTGGTCAGGTTCCGGTCGACGAGTTCGGAGGGAAAGCCGATCGCCGCGACCACCACGGTGCTCACGCCCAAGGCGCATCGCCCGGACGGGCCGCTGCTGTCGTTCCAGCACATCATCAACGGTCTCGGCTCGGAGTGCTCGGTCTCCCGGGTGCTCTACACCGGTGATCCGAACCTGATCGTGCGGGAAGCGCCGGGCTGGAACATCCTGCTGGCGCGTGGCTGGAGCGTGGCGCTGCCCGACCACCTCGGCCCCAACTTCGCCTACGGCGCGGCGAAACTCGGCGGGCAGATCACGCTCGACGGGATCCGCGCCGTCAAGCAGGTCACCGAACTCGGCGTGCAGCGCAGCCCGGTGGCGATGGTCGGATACTCCGGCGGCGGGATGGCCACCGCCTGGGCGGCGGCCCTGCAGCCGAGATACGCACCGGAACTGGACCTCGCGGGCGCGGCCATGGGCGGTGTCCCGATGAATCTGGTGAAGATGCTCGAAGGACTGGGATTGAACCCGCACCCGGTGTTCGGGCTGGCTTTCGCCGCCGGGTTCGGGCTGGAGCGTGAGTATCCGACGCGCTTCCCGCTCAGTGACCAGCTGAACGAGCGCGGGCTCGCGGCCCGCGCGCAGATCGCCAACAGCTGTACCAACGACATCCTCTCCACGGGCGCGGGCCGCGGTGCGCTGGACTTCGCCAAGACGACCTCGATGATCAACGACGACACCGCGCGCGCCGTGGTCGAGGAGAACAGTCTCGAGCTCTACGACGGCGTGCCCGAGACCCCGGTCTTCGAGTGGCACTCGCCGATCGACGGTCTCATCCCGATCGACGCGGTGGTCAACACCGACAAGCGATGGTGTGCGGCGGGCGCCAAGGTGCAATCCGAGGAGATCCCGGTGCCGGACCACCTGACCGCGGCGGCGCTCGGCATCCCCGCGGCACTGAACTGGTTGGACGCCCGATTCAGGGGGGAACCTGCGCCGAGCAATTGCTGAGCGTCGATACCTGGACGGCCGAGCCGGGACCCGTTCTCCGGAAACGGGTCTCGGCCGGTTGTTGCGATATGGATACGCGAGAACACAACTCGGACGCTTTTCTGCGTCGAGTCACGGCCGCTGACGTAGCCTGACGTCCTGGCTTCCGGTCTGACAGGGGATTTTCGGGGGTCGAAGGCCATTGCGCCCGGGTGCCAGACGACGTTGCCGTTCGCACCCAGAGGCGTGTGCCATGAGAATATCGCGTGCCATTGCTGTCGCTTTGCTCGCTGTCGGCTCGGTCTCGGCCGTACCAGCCGCCGCGCAGCCGCCGCCCGGCGGGCTGCTGCCCGGAATCCAGCAACTCATCGATCAGGTGATCCCGCCACCACCGATCGCACCGCTGCCGGAGCCGAACTCGCCCACGCACGAGGCGACTACGCTGTCCCCGTCGCTGGCGGCGCTGCGCCTGGCCACGCTACCCTCCGCCATCGGCGACCCGATATTCGACGTGCGGCCTGCGAACCTGGACGAACTGGCCGAGGGGCAGGTCATCGAAGTCCGCGACGTACGCGCGACGACCGCGCCGTTGATGCTGTTGCCGATCCAGCGCGCGCTCCTGGTGAAGTACCGCACGACGGACGCCCACGGTGCGCCGTCGTACGCCACGGCGACGCTGATCGTCCCCGCCGCGCACTGGCCGGGCCCGGGCCCGCGGCCGGTGGTGGTGAACAATCTGCCGATCGACGCCCTCGGCCGAACCTGCACGCCGGGATACACTCTCGCGCACGGGCTCAACCCCGACACCAGCTTCACCGATTTCCTGCCACCCACGACGCACGTGGCGGCGCTGCGCGGTTACGCCGTGCTGATCCCGGACCACGAGGGGCCGTCGATGGCCTACGCCGAACCGATCGTGGCCGGGCACGCCGTGCTCGACTCGATCAGGGCCGTGCGAAATCTGTTCCCGGAGGAGTTCGGCGCCGCCGAGTTCGGGCTGGCGGGATATTCCGGCGGCGCGATCGCCACGCACGGGGCGGTGAAGCTGATCGACGGATACGCACCGGAATTGGCGGAGGTGATCGTCGGCGCCGTGCTGGGCGGGGTTCCCGCCGACTTCGAGATCCTGGCCCGCAGCATGAACGGCAACCTCGCGTCGGCGATCTTCATGGGCGCGGTGTTCGGCATCGGCCGCGAACGGCCGGAGATCCTGGCCAGGATGAACAATCTCGCCCAGTGGGTGGCGACCTCGCCGGTGAAGGATATGTGCGGCAGCAGCTATGGCGCGATCGGCGTGCTCATGCTGCCGATCGATATCGCCGCGAACTTTCCGGATCCGCTGAATTCGGCGCTGGCCGCGGACATCTATCGGGTGACCAAGATGGCGGGCATGAAATCGGCGACGCCGCTGTTCATCTACAACGGAGAGCAGGAATTCTGGATCCCGGCCGAGGGTGCGCGCAATCTCTATCTGGAGCAATGCCGCCTCGGGGTGCCCGCGGTGTACCGTAGTGTGCTCGGTGAGCACATCATCGCGGGTGCGCTCGGCTATCCGGAAGCCATGCTCTGGCTGGACGAACGGTTGCGCGGGGTCCGGGCGCCCGACGAGTGCTGACCGTGCGACGGCGCCGGGCGGAATTCCGGTGACGCGATCCGCCGGGATCGCAATCGCGACCGGCTCCCGTCGACCCGACTGATCGCATGCCCAGCTCTGGCGAGGGCGCCCTGCGGCGTCATCGCGGCTTGGGTACGGTAGGCCGGTCCGGGCGGGGTTACGCCCGAATTCCCGAGAGAGGCACATGAACGACATCACCACCACCGCGTCCGAGCAAGCCAAGGCACTGGTGGGACGGCATTACCGCCTGACCGATACGTACGAGGTGGGGCGCGAGAAGATCCGGGAATTCGCGCGAGCGCTACAGGACGGCCATCCGGCGCACCGGCACGAGGACGCCGCCATGGCGCTGGGCTTCGACGGGCTCGTCGCGCCGCTGACCTTCTCCTCGATCTTGCTCATGTTGACGCAGCGCAAGATGTTCGAGTCCGTGCTCACCGGCTACGACCTCGGGCAAGTGCTGCAGACCGAGCAGTCGATCCAGGTGCACCGTCCGATCGTCGCGGGCGACGAGGTGCGATGCGACTCCTACATCGAGTCGTTCCGGCAGTTCGGTGACAAGGACTTCATGGTCACCAGGAACGTGCTGAGCAACCAGCACAAGGAAGTGTTGCAGACCGCGCACACCACAGCGGTGGCGCAGACCGGGGTGGACCTCGCCACCGATCTGCGCGCGGCGGTCGAGGGCGTCATCATGACCGGGCAGTCGGCCACCGACCGGTCGGACGCGGCGGCCGCGCGGAAGCTCGGCGAGGACAGCGGCCTGGTCGAGAGCTTCGACGAGGCGGTGCAGCCGGATTCCCCCGACGAGACTCGGACGCCGCGGACGGTCCCCGCTTTCGAGGACCTGTCCGTGGGCATGGAACTCGCCCCGCGAACGGTGCTGCTCTCACGGGGCGATCTGGTGAATTACGCCGGTGTGTCCGGTGATTCGAATCCGATCCATTTCAGCGACGTGGTCGCGCGCAGTGCCGGTCTGCCCGACGTGGTGTCGCACGGACTGCTGACGATGGGTCTTGGAGCCGGGTATCTGACATCGTGGCTGGGTGACCCGGCCGCGGTGACGCGGTACGGGGTGCGGTTCGCCGGGTTCGCGCCGGTTCCGGCGACCGAGGCGAGCGCGATCGAATTCCGTGGCCGCGTCATGCGATTGAATCCGGACACCCGCTCCGCAACCATCGCGTTGACCGCGATCTGCGGGGAGCGCAAGCTGTTCGGTCGCGCGACGGCGGACGTGCTGCTGCGCTGAACAGCTCCCGAGCGTTCCGGTGCGTGAGCCGGCGTGGATCGTCTCGTCTCCTGAATGCCGCAGGGCGGGCGAGCGCCGAGCGGTCACGTCGGTGATCTTGCGGATGTGCTTACACCTGCGCATACGCTCCGATTCGAGGAGCGCGGTGCTGGAGTGTGGGCCGTGCACATGCGAGACTCGGTGCATGCGTGCTTCGGTAGTGCGGCCTCGGAACGAATCCATCACTCGCGGAACGGCTCCCATCGCCGAGGGCGGTCCGACCGCCCTACGGATGATTCTCGGCGCACGGATGCGGCGGCTGCGGGAAGCGCGCGGTATCTCCCTCGAGGAGGCGGGCGAGGCGATCCGCGGCTCCCACTCCAAGATCAGCCGGCTGGAATTGGGGCGTACCGGTTTCCGGGAGCGGGACCTGGTCGACCTGCTCGCGCTGTACGGCGTCACCGACGAGGAGGAGTGCGCCGAGTTCAAACGGCTGGCCAAGCAGGCGAACACCTCGGGGTGGTGGCATCGCGACGCCGACTGGCTGCCGAAGTGGTTCGACACCTACCTCGGGCTGGAACAGGCCGCCCAGCTGATCCGCTGCTACGAGCCGCGGGTCGTCCCGGAGCTGCTGCAGACTCCCGACTACGCCCGAGCGCTGTTCGTGCTCGCTCATCCGCACGAGGACGAGGAGTCGATCGAGCGGCGCGTGGCCTTGCGGATGCGCCGCCAGGAAATCCTGACCAGGCCGGACCCACCCCAACTGTGGCTGATCGTCGAGGAGGCCGCGCTGCGCCGCAGGATGGGGGGCTCGCGGGTGTGGCTGGCTCAGCTCGAGCACCTGCTGCGGGCCGCGGACGCGCCGAACATCACGGTGCAGGTGCTCGCCGATCATGTCGGCGGCCCCGCGCTGGCCGACGGCGCGTTCACGATGCTGCGCTTCGCCGAGACGGATCTGCCCGACATCGTCTATCTCCAGCAGCTCACCGGCGCCCTGTATCTGGACAAGGACGCCGATCTCGCGGCCTACCGCTCGGTGGCGAATCTGCTTTCGGTGCACGCCGCGCCACCCGAGTACACCCGCGAGCTCGTCGCGGCGTTGCGCGAGCGTGAGCCCGACATCGTGGACCTGCCGTCGGTGAATTGCCGACCGAACGGTCGGATGACCTTGATGGAACCAGGAATACCCGCTCGTACAGGGACTTTCGACCATAGATGACGACCGGGGGAACGTGGCAGACTCGGGACATGCGCGCTTCGAAGGAACGACAAGCGCCCGATTCGCCCGGACTCGGCGCCCATCCGGTGTCCGGCGGCGGGCCGACGGTGCTACGCATGGTTCTCGGCGGTCGTCTGCGTCGCCTACGCGAGGATCGCGGCATCACCCGCGAAGCCGCGGGCGAGGCCATTCGCGGGTCGCATTCGAAGATCAGCAGGCTGGAACTCGGCCGCACCGGCTGCCGGCAACGCGATCTGGTCGACCTGCTCGACTTCTACGAGGTGGCCGATCCGGAGGAGCGGGAGCGGTACCTGGAGCTGGCCCGGCAGGCCAACGCGTCGGGATGGTGGGCGCGGGACAACGATTGGCTGCCGAAATGGTTCGACACCTACCTCGGTTTGGAGCAGGCGGCGCGCCGGATCCGTGGCTATGAACCGCGGGCGGTACCCGAGCTGCTGCAGACGCCGGAGTACGCTCGCTCGCTGCTCACACTGTCGCATCCGGGCGAGCCGGAGGAGTCTATCGAACGTCGGGTCGCGCTGCGCATGCGCAGGCAGGACATTCTCACCGGCCCGCACCCGCCTCAGCTGTGGATGATCGTCGAAGAAGCCGCGCTGCGCCGCAGGATCGGCGGTTCGACCGTCTGGCGCGCCCAGCTCGACCATCTGCTGCGCATCGAGGCGCAGCCGAACATCACCATCCAGATCTTGGCCGACCACGTGGGCGGCCCGGCGCTCACCGACGGCGCCTTCACCGTCTTGCGCTTCGCCGAGACCGATCTGCCCGACATCGTCTACCTCCAGCAGCTCACCAGCGCCTTGTATCTGGACAAGATCGCTGATCTGGACGTGTACTACGCGGTGCTGAACCAACTTTCGCTGCTGGCGCCGCAACCGGAGCACACCCGCCGGTTGCTTCAGGTCCTGCGTGACGGTGTCCCGCCGACCGTCGACGAACCCGCGGACCGCTCGAGGGGGTGACCGGATGGGCTTCCTCGCGGATTCGGCGTGCATGAATCGGGCTTGAACAGGGCATCTCCTGTGATGAGGTGATGCGGATGCCGGGGATGGGCGAATTATTGTCCCATTGGGACAATAAGCGGTATCATGTGCTCATGGGCGACGACGGTGTCGGTCTGGACGGTCGTCGGCTGCGCACTCGGCGTAGCCGCGAGGCACTGTCGCGCGCGGCGTTCGACCTGCTCACCGAGCGGGGCCTGCACGCGGTGGCCGTCGAGGACATCGCGATGCGGGCCGGCGTCACCCGGCGTACTTTCAGCAGACATTTCGCCTCCATCGAGGAGGCGATTCTCGGCGATGTCGATCAGGACGTCCATCTGTTCAACGAGGCGCTGTGCCGCCGCCCTCCCGACGAGCCGCCGTTGCTCGCCTATCGCAACGCCGTGCGCGATTGGCTGGCCACCGAGTATGGCGGCGCCCGTGCCGTCCTGCTGGCACGCCGCTGGGCTCTGTTCCAGCGCTTCGAGGACGAACCCGAACTGTTCGCCGGTTATCAGCGCATCCGTATCGAAGGGCAGCGCGAATCGGTCCGGATCACAGCGGCCCGGCTGGGGGTGGACCCGCTGACGGATCCACGTCCCGCCGTCGCCGTCGCCGCCGGTGCGGGCATGCTGCTCGCGGCGCTACAGAGTTGGGCGGCGGGCCCGGATCCGATGGGCCTGCCCGGCCTCGTCGAAGAGTTCTTCGACACCCTCGTCACCCTCACCGCCGAATCCCGTCACGAGGAGTCACCGTCATGTCTACCGGATCGGTGAACATGTACCGCCGGACGTGCCGGCGCGTCGGTCTGGACCGAAATCCGCTGCGTCGCAGGGAGGACCGCTGGCAGACCGCGTGCGCGGTCCTGCTCGCCCTGGTGTTCCTGATCATCGTGCCCGTGCTCGTCGTGACTGTCGGCGGCCGGGTGTACAAGGTGGAGACGGCTGCTGTGCGAGCCGAGACGGCGCGCTTGCGTCAAGTGGAGGCCACCGTGATCGAGACCGGCAAGGCGCCGCTGTACGCACCGGTGGTACCCGCGCGGGTGTCCTGGAAGGACGCCGAAGGCGTGATCCATACCGGCGACTATCAGTCGACGACGGTGGTGGAGCCGGGATCCACCGTGTCGATTTGGCTGAACGACGGCGGCGCGATCGTGGAGCCGCCGTCGCCGTCCCAGCCCGCGAGCAAAGCGGTGATGCTCACCGCGGGTGCGCTGCTCGGGGTCTCGATCGTGCTCGCGGGCAGCTACCTGCTGGTGCGCCGGGGACTCGATCGGCGGCGGCTGCAACAGTGGGAATCCGAGTGGATGGCTGCCGACCTCAACTGGGGCCACGGCTGAGTCTCGCTGCGAGGGCTCGGTGGGGGGCTTAGTGCTGCAACGGCAGTCAGGTGAGTGGGTGTCCTCGTCGTCGGTAGTGGGATAGGCGGGCTTGATGTTGTCGTCGGCGGCGCCAGGTCGACCATGCCCAGACGCAGTGGGTGCAGCGGATGGTGGGGAGGAGCAGGGCGATGGTGAGGCGTCGGATCTCCGGTAGCGTGAGTGCGATCATGTCTTGATCGCTGGCGCTGTTTCCCCTACTTGACCTGACCGTAGGCTTCGTCGGCGGTGAACCACCGAAACGGCACCTTCGCCGACACTGCCCGTTCCAGCATCGCCATCACCAGCCGTGGCTTGGTCGCGAACTGCACCTGCGGGTATGGCTCGAACAACGAGCGCGGCAACGAGCTCGTCAGCGCGGGCCTCGGTGAACAGGCCGGTGATCAGGGTGTCGTTGCGGCGGGTCGCCAAGACGTGGGCGATGTCGTCCAGACTCGTTCTTGTTGAAGTCTCGCCGGCTGACCACCCGGTGCCACAGATTGACGAACGGCCGCGTGTAGAGCATTGCGATGCTGGTGTACTGGTTGTTCTGCTCGGTACTGCCCAGCCCGTAGTAGATCGGGCGTTCACGTCCGGGAATGATGAGAGTTCCCGCCATCCAGTCCCACAGCGCGAGCAGGCCGCCGTAGTTCGTGTTGTAGTCGGCGCTGTCGCCGCTGTGGTGTATCTGATGATGGGCCGGGCTGTAGAGGATTCGGTTGAGCCGGGGACCGAAATGTATCCACACGTGGGAGTGCCGGAGCGCGGCGAGCAGGAATGCTCCGCTGCCAATGAACAGGACATTGGAGCCTAGCCAGGACAGCACCTGTACCGTGCCCGAGGAGAAGTACCCGGCGCTGCCGAGGACAACGCCCGAGAAGACGACCCCGGCCGTGGTGGTCAGATAGAGCTGCACCGGGTGGGCGCGAAAGCTCGTCAGTGGATTCAACTCGGTTGCCGAATGATGGATCTTGTGGAACTCCCACAACCACGACACCCGATGCATCAGCATATGGAAAAGAAAAAAGGAGAGATCGGCGGCCATGAAGACAAGGACGGTCACCACCGTACTGGCGAGAAATCCACCGTTGAGCAGGTACAGACGAGGTTCCTGGAGCAGCCACGCCCAGCCCGATTCCACCACATGGGGCACCTGCCGATACCAAGGATCGCTGTAGGTGTACAGCAATGTCATCAGGATGATGTTGGTGAAATAGAATCTGATATCCAGTCTTCCTGACCGGCTGAGCAGTGCACGCTGGAAGGTCACATAGCTGGTCAGGCTCTCCTCCCGTGGTTGACGCCGGAATGTCCATATCATGGCGACCAGTAGAAATGGGTAGAACAAGATACCGACATCGACGTTCGTGCTGAGTAGCAGCCGAAATGGCTGGATTGCGGCACTCCACAATGCGTCGACGACAGACCAGTACATCGCCGATACTCCGATCTAAAAGGCATGGGCTCGGGCTCGGTGATCCCCTGCGTGACTCGGCGAGGATTTCTGACATGCACCGACGGACTCGACTTTCGCGGTTTTCAGGTCGTGCCTGCCCAGGTCGCCGTCGGTGACCGAGATTTGTAGAACAACGCGCAGTTCGGCCCGAACATGCGGAAACCGAGTAGAGAGCCGAGTGTGGCGCGACAGAAGCGGATGTCCGCTGGCCAGCGGACATGCCGCTGGCCAGCGGATTGTCAACAACAGCCGGCGTAAAGGCCGCCGGAGTAGTTGCCGACGGGCTGATGGTGAGTGGTGGAATTTGCAGACGCGCTGAACCCAAGGGTGCCGAAGGCGGCTAGCGCCACGGCCACCGAGGCAACGACTTTTCTTGTCTTAGTGGAGGTTATGGTGAGCATGATCAGTTCCTTTCCGATCCTTATTCGCCCTCGAACTTGCCGACCGTGTGTTCATCGTCGAGGACGATACTGAATATACGCAGTCAAGCGACATTGTCAAGCTTTTAACTACTACAAAAACAATTCCTCGACTTCCCGGTGACTGGAGGCATCGGAAAACGCCAGAGGGCAGGTGACGACGCATTCTCCCTTGGCGAAGCCGCGCGATTTTTGGTCTCACAGCATTGGATTTTGCTGTACCGTATCGCCGATCGACACCATGGCTTCGATCTTCTTGGTTGCGCCAGCTGATTCCGGCATCATTAGTCGGTGAATTCTGGGGTCGGTCACATCGTCGAGAAATACAGGTCAGGTAACCCGGGCGCCGGACCTTTGAACCGGTGGCGAAGTTGCGGATCGGCCCGGCGTGCTGGTCGCTCCGGCGGATGTGGTCGCCGATTGCGGCGAACTCGGACTCGATCCGGGTTGACCGGAAAGGACAGATAAGCGCGAACACCGACTCGACCGCGTCGCCGGTGCCATTCCCGTACCTCGAGGTGCTTGTGCGCCGCGTCGTTGTCCAGAATCAGATAGGGATCTTCCTGCGGCCGGCGCGCTCGCGGGAACTCAGGGAAAGCCAGGAACTCGATCCAGCGGTTCCGGTCACGAATTCGGAAGTAGAGCTGGCCGGTCGCCGGGTCCACCGCATCGAACGTGTGCCGCACTCCCTGCGTGCGATTGTGGGTGGCGCACAATCGATTCAGGTGGCGCCGCGGAAACCAGCTGCCAAGCGGCTGCAAGTTCAGCGGTCCGAACTCATCGACACACACCACTCGCCCGTCAGTGGGTGGATTATTGTGGCGATCGAGTACGTGTGCCATCTTCGCTGCGAAATCTGGGACGTTACCGGCATCCCCAGTCTTGCTAGCGTGCCACGACACCCCTCTGGTTTTCAGGATCTGCCGCGGAGTTTCCCGGCCGATATCGACTCTCTCCTTGCGGGCAAGCATATCCCGCAGCTTAGACAGGCTCCACGTCGAGAACAGCCAACCCAGATTCAGGCACCGGGCAATCTGACAGGTTCGCCGTAGCCAAAGGTCCTGGCCGGGCTCGGGAGCCGGATACTGCGGGCTCCTGACGCATTCCTCATGCCATTCATCGAACATGGCCAACCTCGACACTTTCTACCCCCCGGCAGGGGTGATGTGAGAATCCTCGTGGGATAGGTATACGGCGCGCATCGGTAGATCGGCAGTATGCCCACCTGGGGAAGAAGACGTAGTGCGCTGAATCCCCGCTCGATGCGATCGAGCATGCCATCTGGACGCGCGAACGCCTCGGCTGAGGTTCACCCCGAATGGTGGAGAGGGTTCCAAGCGGCCTTGGCTGCGTCTGTCAGGGATTGCTCGTAGCGTATGGGGCTGAGCATCCCGAGGACGGAGTGCCGCCGGTCATGGTTGTATCTTCGGTTCCAATTGTCAACCGGCGGCAGCGAGTTCGGCTTTGGTGGCGTAGACGTGTCGGTAGTACGATTCGTGTTGCAGGTCGGCCAGAATGATTCGGCAGGGCTGTTGTCCCAATAGATTCCGGTATCGCCCATTGATCTTTTCAACCCGTGACGGTGGCGGACTTGCACTGTCAATCCCGCGGTGAACCCTCCCCCGCGCTCGATCTTCACTGTCAGATCGGCACGCCGCTGCTGACGCACGTGGAAACCGTTGCCGCCCTGCGCTTCACATACTGGTAGCAGCCCCACGCCGACACACCGAGCAGGCGTGCCATCCGTCGGATCGAGAACCGTTTCCCTCGGGTCACGGGCCTCGACCAGGGGCCACGACGCAGCTCCGGTTTCGGCCTGTACCACCGCGCGTCGGGTGTATGCGCGCAGCGTGGCGTCGTTGTCCACGTCGCCGTCGGCTCCGAGGAGCACCGACATGACCATGCAGTTGGCCGGGCATCGCGCGGATAGGCCGGGGCTTCGTGATGCCCTTCGCGCACGAACAGGGCTGGACGGGGTTTCGAGGGGTGCAGCCCTGTTTCGGCCACCGGTTGACCGTTGTGCCGGTGGAAACACTGGGCGGGCCGGACCGCGCACTGGCCGTCGCGGGCCGTGCCGATGACGTCGACCAGCTAGTGCCCGCGCCCGGGTTCCCACCCGATACGGATCGGCACCCGCGCCCAGTCGTAGTCGCGGGGTCCATGCGCACCGGCTGCAGTATTAGTGCGGCGTGCCCGCCGGGCGAGGGTAGGGAACAGGCGCAGCGGGCACGTCGCGTGCCGAGCCACGACGCGGCGAACGAAGGGACCCGGCACTGCTGATGAGAGTAAGGCATCGGCGTGCCGGGTGGTCCGATTCGGCGCGGATCACCGAAGAATCCATCGAATGGCCGGTTACGTTGTGAGGCAACATAACCAGAGGCGCGAGGTCGTCTCAGACCGGGTAGAGGCTGTGCTTGCGCGGGTTGGGCTCGGCGCTCGCCTCTTTCTCGCGCAGCAGGCGCAGCGCCCTGCGGATCTCCAGCCGGGTTTGCGAGGGCTCGATCACGGCGTCGATGTAGCCGCGCTCGGCGGCGATCCACGGCGTGGCGACCGTCGCGTTGTACTGGTCGATCATGTAGTCCCGCACGGCCGCGCGTTGCTCCGGGGCTACTTGGGCCAGCTGGCGCTTGCCGACGATGCTCACCGCGCTCTCCGCTCCCATCACGGCGATGCGCGCGGTGGGCCAGGCCAGGCTGATGTCTGCGCCGAGCTGCTTGCAGCCCATCACCGCGTAGCCGCCGCCGTAGGCTTTGCGGACCACGACGGTCACGATAGGTACGGTCGCCTCGATCACCGCGCGGAAGAACCGCCCGCCGCGCTTGATCACCCCGCTGCGCTCCTCTTCCACGCCGGGCAGCACGCCGGGAGTGTCCACGACGAAGATCAGCGGCAACCCGAAGACATTGCACAGACGAATGAAGTGCGTCGCCTTGTCCGAGCATCTGGCGTCGATGGCGCCGCCGAGCACCAAGGGCTGATTCGCGATCACCCCGACGCTGCGTCCGTCCACCCTGGCGAAGCCGGTGATCAGGTTCTGCGCGGTGGCGGCGCTGATCTCGTGGAAGTCGCCGTCGTCGAACAGCCGCAGCAAGATCTCGTGCATGTCGTAACCCTCCCGATCGGAATCGGGAATGATCGAGTCCAGCTCCAGATCCTGCGGCGTGACCTGCGGCTCCAGGCCCGGGTTGACGATCGGTCCCTGTTCCAGGCAGCTGGAGGGCAGATAGCTCAGATAGGTCCTGGCCCAGTCGAACGCGTCCTGCTCGGTGGCGGCGACGTGGTGGATGGTGCCGTTGGCCGCCTGCACCTGCGCGCCGCCGAGTTCCTCCATGGTCACCTCCTCGCCGGTGACCTCCTTGATCACCTCGGGGCCGGTGACGAACATGTACGACTTCTCGGTCGCGATCAGGATGTCGGTGTTCACCGGGGCGTAGACCGACCCCGCCGCGCATTTGCCCAGCATGATCGATACTTGCGGTACGAAACCCGACAGCCTTTCCTGACGGCGGCTCATCAGCGCGTACCAGGCCAGCGAGGTGACCGCGTCCTGGATGCGGGCGCCGCCGGAGTCGTTGATCGCGACCACCGGGCAGGCGTTGGCGGTGGCGAAGTCCAGCGCTTGGGCGACTTTGCGACCGAACATCTCACCGACCGAGCCGCCGAAGACGGTCTGATCGTGCGCGATCACCACCACAGGCCTGCCGTCGATCCGGCCGCGTCCGGTGACCACGCCGTCGCCGTACATGGCTCCGGGAGTGCCGGGCTGGCGCACCAGAGCGCCCATCTCCACGAAACTCCCGGGATCGAGTAGTGCGCGCACTCGTTCCCGCGCGCTCGGAATGCCCTTGTTCTTGCGTTTCGCGATGCCGGTCTCGCCGGCGGGTTCCTCGGCCAGCTCCAGGATCCCCCGCAGCTCATCCAGCTTTTCTCGCGTACCGCTCATATGTGGTGTAGCCCTTCGAACTCGTCGCGACGCCGTACGGCAGCGCGGCGCTCGATGTTATCGGCGGTGCGATCTGCCGCACAGGCGTTCGGAGGATGTCATGGGACAGCTCACAGGTTTGCCCGTGCGCCTCACGGTTAATAGCACGGCGTGGGTTCGGCCCGCCGCGGCGACACGGTTGTGCGAGGTCCCAATCCCGGGCACGGGCGCCGATGAACCATCCCGAGGGCGTCGGCGAGCCCTTCTCAGGGCGGGCGGACGGATCTAGGGTGATCTCGACGCAGCGCCGGAAAATGCGCGGACGGCGCTGCGTCACTTACTCCGGGTCGCATACTCCGGAAATCGGTGAGTCCGCCCCTCCCCCCGGTCAGGGGCTGGATCCGAATAGTACGGTGCCCCGGTAGTGCTGTTCGCGCAGGACTCGCCTCCGTCTCGAAATCGCCTCGAAACGCTTGTGATTCCGCCCAACGGGTAGGACGGCCGCTGATGACTTACCTGATTCGGCCGAACACATCTCGATTCCATCACGATCCGTCGCTAACCTTCGGGAGGCATGATGGGCAGGCAGCCGAGACCGAGTACCGAGACGTTGACATCGAAACTCGTCGAACACCTGGCCGAGCACCCTGGCCACGGCGTGTCCGGCGATGTCACGACCACCGCGCGGAACTGTTTGGCGGCCGCCGTCGAACTGCTGGCTCCGCCTCCGGCGCCGGCGGCGGTGCGGCCACCGGAGATCGCCGGTTTCGCCTCGCGCTGGGCGCGGGAGGGTATAGCGCTGGAAACGGTGCTCGGCGCGTACCACGACGAAATCCGCAACGGACTGGAATTCCTCGCCGACGAGGTCGCCGATGACCAGGCCGATCATTTTCTCGCGGGTGCGCGGCTGGCGGTCCACCTATTGGAGATGGTGACCGTGGCGGCCTCGACCGCTTATGTGGACGAGCACCGCGCGGTCGCGCGGGAACATCAGACCGCGGCCCAGACGCTGGTTTCGGCGCTGCTGGGCGGACACGCGGTGGGCGAGCTCGCCAGGGAGACCGGTATTCCGATCGCACGGTCGTACCAGGTCGTGGCGCTGGGCATTCCGGCGCACCCGGACGAGCGAAGACCGGGCACCGGCGCGGACGCGGCCCGGCGCAAACTCCGTCGCGTCCAGGCTGCGCTGGCCGATCCGCTCGGCTCACGCGCATTGTCGGTGCTGTCGGCCGCGGGCGGCACGGTGCTGGTGCCGATCGACGACGTGCCTGCCCGAACCGGAACGTTCAGCATGACCGACGACGTGCTGGCCATCCTCGGCGAGGCCGCCGAGGTGCCGTTGACCGCCGCGGTGACCACCGGGCGCACCGCGCGCATTCCCGAGCTGGCCGGCCGCGCCCACGATCTGCTGGACCGCTTGCGGGCGGCGGGCAGGCCACCGGGGCTGTACCCGGTAGGCGAGGCCGGCGAGCCGTCGGGTTGTGAACCGCCCCAGCCGGGCCACATGACCATCGTCGACTCGCCCAACGATCGCGTGATAGGGCGAACAGCTTGAACTTTCGCCGCTATCGTCGAAGTGTGCCCTGCTGTCGGGGGTGAGCTGAGGAGTGCGAGTGACCACCGCGTTGTCCGATCGCGAAATTCTGCGGGAACCCGAGCCCACCGCCGAACGCCTGCTCAACCATCATCTGCGCAAAGCAAAATCCTGGAATCCGCACGATTACGTGCCATGGGACGAGGGGCGCAATTTCGCTGCCCTCGGCGGAATCGATTGGAAGCCGGGGGAATCCCGGCTTTCCGAAGTGGCGCAGACCGCGATGATCACGAATCTGCTCACCGAGGACAATCTTCCCTCGTATCACCGGAAGATCTCGGAGTCGTTCTCCCTGGACGGCGTCTGGGGTACCTGGGTGGGACGGTGGACGGCCGAGGAGAACCGGCACGCCATCGTGACGCGACTATCTGGTGGTCACCCGCGCGGTCGATCCGGTGCTACTGGAGCAGACCAGGATGGCGCACATGACCGCCGGAGTCGTGAAACCCGAGAAAGGACAACAGTTCCTGTGTTCGGTCGCTTATGTCACCGTGCAGGAGTCGGCGACCAGGATCAGCCACCGGAACACCAGCGCGGCGTGCGAGGAACCATCGCCGAGCGTATGCTTCAGCGTGTCGCCGCCGATGAGAACCTGCATATGATCTTCTACCGCAACATCAGCGCCGCGGCCCTCGACCTGTTGCCGAACGAGGCGCTGCGCGCGATCACCGACGTGGTCACGCGCTTCCAGATGCCCGGGCTGACCCAGCCGAACTTTCGGCGCAACGCCGTGCTGCCGGCCGAGCACGGTATCTACGACCTGCGCCGGCATCTGGATGTGCTGGTCCGTCCCGTGCTGCGTGCCTGGCACGTGTTCGAACGGACCGATCTGACCGGCGACGGCGAACGTGCGCGCGAGGAACTGCACGCCTACCTCGACGACTTCGAGATCCGGGCGCGGCGGTTCGAGGAGCAGCGCGAACGCGCGGCGGCCAGACGAGCGGAACGGGCTCCCTTGGCAGGATGAAGTCGCGCGTGCCGATTACCGCGGCGGCGATGGTCCTCATCGCCGCGGTCGCCGCTGCGCCCGTGTTCGCCGATCCGGCGCCGCCCACTGCGCCGCCCGCGGTCGATCCCGGCATGACTCGCACCGGGTTGCTCTCGATCGAGAAGGTCGCCGCTGGGCGGGAACGGCTGTCGATCGCCTCCTCGGCGATGCGCAGGATCATCACGGTCGATGTGCTGCGCGGCGGTGGCGAGGGACCGCGTCCGGTGTTGTATCTGCTCGACGGCGTCGACGGCGACGCCACGTCGGCCTGGCTGTCGAAGGGCAAGGCCGCGGAATTCTTCGCGGGCAAACCGGTCGACGTGGTGCTGACCGGCGGCGGCACCGGCAGCATGTACAGCGACTGGGTCCGGCACGACACCGCGCTGGGACTCAACCGCTGGGAGACGTTCCTCACCACCGAGCTTCCGCCCATCGTGGAGTCGCTGCTGCGCTCCGACGGGCGCCGGGCCATCGCCGGAGTGTCGATGGGAGCGCAGGCCGCGATGATGCTCGCCCAGCGCCATCCCGGCTGGTATCGCGCCGTGGCCGGGATGAGCGGGTGCTATTCCACGGCCGACCCGCTCGGTCACGCGGTGACCACGATCACGGTCGCTTCGCGCGGCGGCAACGTCGACAACCTCTGGGGCCCGCCGACCTCACCGGAATGGGCCGCGCACGACAGCTTGCTGCACGCGGAATCGCTGCGCGGCACCGCCATCTACCTCTCGGCGGCCACCGGGCTGCCGACCGGCGCCGATCTGGTGGCGGTCGCGAACTCTCCGACGATCGCGGACGCGCTGCGGACGGCGGGCGGCGGCGCCGCGCTGGAGGCGGGCGCCCGTTCGTGCACCGAACGGTTCGCCGCCCGCCTGTCCGAGCTGAACATCCCCGCCACCGTGGAGTACACCGCCGAGGGCATGCACACCTGGCCGGATTTCCAGGCGCAATTGCCGAAGGCGTGGCAGGCGCTGGCGCAGGCGCTCGGAGTGGCGGGCACCTCCTGAGCCGGGGGCGGAATCAGCGCGGCGCGCCCGCGTTGACATCGATATGACCTCGGTGCTGTCCTCCGTCCGGTTCTCCGTTCTCGATCGCTCGCGCGTCCGGCGCGGCCAGAGCCATCCGGACGCGCTACGCGAGACCGTCGAGTTCGCGCGGCTCGCCGAGGAGTGGGGTTATCACCGATTCTGGGTCTCCGAGCACCACAGCGTGCCGGGCGTGGCAGGTTCGGCGCCGACCGTGCTCGCGGCCGCGACCGCGGCCGCGACCTCCCGTATCCGGATCGGCACCGGCGGGGTGATGCTGCCCAACCATCAGCCACTGGTGGTCGCCGAACAGTTCGGCGTGCTCGAATCGCTCTATCCGGGGCGCATCGACATGGGCTTGGGCCGCTCGGTCGGGTTCACCGACGGCGTGCGGCGTGCGCTCGGGCACGACAAGGGTGACGCGGAAGACCTCGACACCCGGCTGGCCGAACTGCTGGCGTATTTCACCGAGGGCAGGCAGGGCGTGCACGCCTGGCCCGCCGAGGGGCTGCGGGTCCCGGCCTTCCTGCTGGCGACCGGGTCCGGCGCCGAGCGCGCGGCGCGATTCGGGTTGCCGCTGGTGATCGCCGCGGTCGGCGGCGAAGATCACATGGTCGAGGCCATCGAGCGCTATCGCGCCGAGTTCCGCCCCGCCTTACCGGGCGCGCGACCGTACGTGATGGTCTCCGGATCGATCGTCATCGCCGACACCACCGCGCAGGCGCGTCGGTTGTTGCTGCCGGAGGCGTGGTCGGCCGCGTACGCGCGCACCCGCGGTGAGTTCCCGCCTCTGACACCGCCCTCGGAGATCGAGGCACGCACCATGACCGATCGCGAACGCTGCCTCTTCGAGGACGGGCTGCGCGGCCATCTGTACGGCACCGAAGACTCGGTCGCCGACCAACTGGAACAGTTGGTGAGCAGGACCGGCGCCGACGAAATCCTCGTACACACCAGTACTTACGATCGCGCTGCCCGGCTGGCGTCCCATCGCCGCCTGGCGCTGCTCACCGGCCTGTCGCGTCGTCGGGCGGGCGCCCCCGATCGAGCTGATGCGCGATCCGGCACCGCTGCCTGATCGGCGCGTGACCGCGACCGCTCACGCGAAGAGCACTTCGGCGGCGGCGTAGCCGAACAGCTTGCGCCCGTCGGCGCGCGCGTCGACCGCGAGGGTGGCCCGTCGCCTGCGCGGATCGATCGAGGTGACCCGGCCGCGGAAGTGGATCGTCCCGGTTCCCAACGGTGGTATGCGCAGATAGTGCGTGTTGTGCGCGAACTGCGCGCGGAAACGGGTGATCGCCGCGGGGTCGCCGAGCCAGGAACTCAGGAACGAGGTGGCCAGGCCGAGTTTCAGCATGCCCGGCGCGACCACGGTCGGCAGGCCGCTGGCGACGGCGATTCGCTCGTCGAACAGCACGGGATTGGCTTCGCCGGTCACTCCGGCATAGTTGACCAGGTCTCCACGGGACAGGCGCATGGTGCGGACGGGCAATTCGGAGCCCACCGAGAGGTCTGCGAAATCGACGCGTGACCGCGGTTCCCGGCGCGTGGGCGTCGGCGAGAGATAGTCGGCGGCTGCCGGAACGACGGCGTTGCCTCGCGCCGGTCGCGGTGTGCCCGGATCTCCCTGTCCCATGGCGATTTTGCGCACGGCGTCGGCCAATCCCGGATGACGTGCGCCGACGCGTGCGAGCAGCGCGCTCGAGCCGGTCTGCACGACGGCGCCGTGCTGGTCGATGAGCACGCTCTTGATCGCGAGGACGTCGTAGTCGCCGAAGTGCCGGAACGATTCGAAATAGATGTCACAGGTCAGGCGGTCGCCTGCCACCAGCGGCCTGCCGAAGTCGAAAACCTGGTCCGCGTGCAGAATCCGGGTCGGATCGTAGCCGGTGATCAGCGTGTCCAGAATTTCGCGCTGCACCCTTGTGAGAATTATCGAACTGAACGTCGCGGGCGCGACGAGTCCGGGAAATCCGAGCTCGGCAGCGGCGGCCTCGCTGCGATGCGCGGGGTGCGAATCCTGGACGGCTCGGGCGAATTCGCGAATCTTTTCCCGTTCGACCTCGTAGCGCAGGGTGGAACGGTAACGATGGTCGACCAGGGATCTGGCTTGATCGGCCGGGTTCACCGCGGTGTCGTTCATAATTGCTCCTGTGTTGCGAAACGGGGGATCACGGCCTGCCCGCGTCAGGCGAGCGGGCCGAACCGCCAGATCCGGACAGGCATCTGCTCGGGAGTGACGGTGCCGACGACGTCGACTCCGGCGTCGTGGAAGGTGTCCACCGCCCGGTCGACGTGGTCGGCGGAGGTGATCACCACGGCGTCGCGTGCGCCGATCGCGCGCATGATCGTGGCCGAGTGCGCGGCGTTCTGCACGGTCGTGCCCGCCTCCGCTTCGAGATGGATCCGGGCGGCCGGGATGGCGCGGGCGATCAGCCAGTCGGCCATGGCCCGTGCCTCGGTGACGCCGTTGCGCGCGTTGCCGCCGGTCACGATGATCGGCGAGAAGGGCGCCAGCAGGGCCTGCAGGTAGCCGGCGTGCAGACGGTCGACCAACTCCGGGCGCATGCCGCCGTCGGGCAGCAGTCCGTAGCCGAGCACGACGATGGCGGTCACGGGCCCGCGCACTGTCGGCGGAGGCGACGGCGCCGTGCCGAACGGGCCGAGCGGGCCGAGAGCCGAAGGGGCGGCGGAGGAGCCCGAGCCCTCCGCCGAGGCGTACGGGAGGTGGGTCAGCGCGGCGGTGACCGCGAGCGCGCCCAGCAAGACGCGAGCCGCGGTGCGGGCGGTGGGAACCATGGTGACGGACATGGGATCTCCAAGCGGTTAGCCATCGGATGGCCACCGATGGCTGGTGTGAAGCTTCGTCCATGATGAGCCCATCGGCCGTTTCGGAACCGTAACCGTCTGGTGATTTGGATAATTCACCGTTTTCGGGCTGACCGCTTGTGCGTCTCGACCTACTCGTCGAATTCCCGGAATTGCGCTTCCCGCGCTCCTTTGTGCCGAATCCCTAGTCGCGACAAACGCATTCGTGAGGTCTCCAGAGCCAGCCGTTCCGCGTAGGCGGTCGCGTTCCCCGGTTCTAGCGTTGGCGCAGCTTCGGCGCCGTCGATCGGCAAGAACGGCGCCGGCCGTCGAACACCGTTGTTCTGCAGGAAGGCAACCAATGAAACGAAGTACCTACGGACGCTCGTCCCTGGCGGCGGTGCTGCTGAGCGTATCGGTGCTCGCTGCCGGTGCGACCGGCGCGAACGCGGTGCCGGAGGCGCAACCGACCGAGCAGCAACTGGCCGACTACATCGCGGCGGGACGGAAAGTGGCGCCGGTAGCCGACTCCGGCAGCGCGGGTACCGGCTCGGCGTGTACCTCGGGCAGTGGCGCGGGGTCGGGCAACGGGTCCGGTGACTGCTACGGCGGTTCGGGCAGCAGCTCCGGGTCCTCCGGCGGCTACGCCAGCGACACCGTGGGTTACGGTCCGCCGATGACCTCGTGGCTGGCCGCGTTCGGCTACGGGTTGACCCATCCCGACGCCGCGCCACCCGGGTCCAACGACTGGAACTGCAAGCCGGCCGCCGAACGCCCGCGCCCGGTCGTCATGGTGCACGGCACCTGGATGAACGCCTACAACGGCTTCGCCTTCATGGGTCAGCCCATCAAGGACGCGGGCTTCTGCACATTCACCTTCAATTACGGGCGGTCCAACCTGCTCGAGGGCGGCGGTCTCGGATCGGTGCTGCCCGGCGTGATGGGCACCGGGTACATCCAGGACTCGGCCGAGCAGCTGGCTACGTTCGTCGACCGGGTGCTGGCCGCGACCGGAGCCTCGGAGGTGGACATCGTCGCGCATTCGCAGGGCGGTTCGATGTCGAACTGGTACACCAAGTTCGAGGGCGGCGCGGCCAAGGTCAAGAATCTGGTCACCTACGGCGCCACCCACCACGGCACCAGCCTGATCGGCATCGGCGCGCTGGGCCGGGCGATCAACAACTTCGGCATCGACATCCTGGGCTTCATCGAGATCTTCGTCGGGCACGCCGGCATCCAGCAGACGATCGGCTCGGACTTCGTCAACAAGCTCAACGAGAACGGCGACACCATCCCCGGCGTGGACTACACCATCGTCGGCACCCGCTACGACGAAATCACCAATCCCTACGATCTGACTTTCTTGAAGGCGGCGCCCGGCGTGACGGTGCACAACATCACCCTGCAGGAAGGATGCGAGCAGGACGTCTCCGATCACCTCACGATCATGTACTCGCCACGGGCACTGTCCATCGCGTTGCGTGCGCTGGACCCGGCCGGGCATCCGAATCTGGAGTGCACCTTCAACCCGTGGTTGCTCGGCGGCGGAGGCTCGCTGTGACCGCCGGATGACTTGCTTGCGTCGAGCGGCGTGACCTGTGCCCCTGACTCCGCGCGCTCGCTCGACGGAAGCACCGCCCGCCACGCGTTTCGCCCGCCGGACAGGATCCCTCAACCCCGCCCCTGGCCCGGCGCGCACGTCCCCGACACGTGGCGGTATGCCCACCGAGCGGATCTTCGCACCCTCCGCTCGGTGGGCATCGGGCTGTCACGGGATGCCCGGTGCCCTAACTCGCCGAATGTTCTTCGGCGATCCTCAGGCTCCCGGCGACCGCGGGCTCCGGAATCGGTCGGCGTGTTCGGCCACCCAGTGCGCGAAGGTGCGTGCCGGTCGGCCGGTCACCCGTTCGACGGTGTCGACGACCGTGGTGGCGGCCGCATCGGCCGCGGCGTACCAGCCGATGACGTACTCGGCGTCCGCTCGGGACACGCCGGTGGCGATCAATCTGTCGACGGCCTGTTCGTGCGTGATCGGGACGAAGGTGGTCTCTCTGTCCAGGGCCTCGGCCAGGATCGCGATCCGTTGCCGCGGCGTCAGCGATTCCGGGCCGGTGAGGTTGTAGGCCCGCCCCGCGTGGCCGTCGTGCAGCAGCGCGACCGCGGCCACGGCTCCGATGTCGGCTTCGTGCACCAGTGCGCTGGGCGAGTCGTACGGTTCGCGCACTACGCCCTCGGTCCGCACGGAGTCGATCCAGGTCAGCGTGTTGGACATGAACTCCTGCGGTTCCAGGCGCGTCCACTCCACACCGGAGTCCGCCACTGCCTGCTCGACCGGCCCGACCCCGCCGCCCCACACCACGGTGATTCGTCGCACGCCCGCGTCCACCGCTCGCCGCACCAGCTCGGGGCCGGTCTCGGCGAGCCCCGCCGTCACGGTGATGTGCAGCCGGTCGACGCCGTCGAGGGCCGCGCCCAGCGTATTCGGGGCAGTGTGCGTGCCCGCCACCACCTCGACCTCCGGTGCGAAAAGCCTCGCAGCGGCAACGGGGTCGCGTGTCAGCGCCCGGACGTGCTCGCCGCGGCGAACCAGCTCTGTCACGACGTGGCGGCCGGTGTTCCCGGTGGCGCCGGTGACCAGTGTTGTCATTCGAACTCCTCTCGTCGCCGTCGACGCTAGAAGCTCAACTTTGCTCGAGGTCAAGGACTCGGGAGCGATCCCCCTTCGCGCGGGATCGCCCCGGCGGTGGATTTGGAAGAGGCGCGACGAAGCGCTGGCAGCAACGCCCTCGCGATCGGCGGGTATCCCGATCGCACTCGCTGGGCTCTCGGCCCACGTCGCGGCCTCGGCAGTGGTGGCAGCCCTTCGCGCGGCCGCGTTGAAAGCTGTTCTGCTCAGCGCTGTTTCGACTCGAGGTGTGTGGTGAGGAAGTCGAGCTGATCGGCGACGACCCGCTCGACGATCGGTGGGTGGTAGACGGTGAAATGGTCGGCGTCGTAGTGCTCGACGACGGCGCGCGGTGCTGTGGCGGCCACCTTCGCCGCGATGGCGGGATCGATGAGATTCTCGCGGTCGCAAGCGCACACCAGCAGTGGGCATCGCACGCGTGGGGCGAGAGCCGCGGCGTTGTAGAACAACATACCCAGCCCGGAACTGGCTGTGATGCGGTTGTCGAACCGGTAGCCAGGGGGAGTAACTGACTGCCACCCTTCCAGAGCGCCGGGCTGGGTGACGAAGGCCGCCTCGCCTGGCAGACCGACCAGCGGCACGTATCGCCGGGGGAGCCGCAACGCGGCGCGCACCAGGTCGGAGATGATCGGCACAGTGAACCGGGCCAGGTGCCGCACTCCCGCTTTGGCGACCACCGCGCGCCCGCTGAACACCGGGCACTGCACGACCGCCGCGGCGAGTTCGGGGTGACGGGCCGCTGCGGCGAGTACATGGCTCGCGCCGAACGATGTTCCCCACAGCGCGATTCGGCCGGCATCGAGTTCGGGGTGGGTTCCGACGAACGCCAGCGCCGAGTCGACGTCGGTGGCATACCGGCGATGGCTGACCAGCTGGCGGGGCAGGCCACCCGATTCACCGAGGTGGCGGAAGTCGAAGGCCACCACGGCAAGGCCCGCTTCGGAGAACCACTTCTCGTACTGGCCGAGCGTCATCTCGTGGGTCGCGCCCCCGCCGTGGACGAGCACGACGACCGGATGCGGCCCGGGGCCCTCCGGCAGGGTCAGCCAGGCGGCGCACTGGTCGTCGCCGGAGGGGAAGGTGGTGCGGATGATCATGGTCATGACACCTCGATTTAGGTACGTTGTACGTGAACATGCAGAGTTAAACACGTACTTCGTACGTAAACAAGGAGGAGTATGCCCGCCCCCCGGAAATTCACTCGGGAGCAGTTACAGATCGCCGCGCTCGCCCTCGTCGACGACCAAGGGCTCGCCGGCTTGACCATGCGCAGCCTCGCGGCGACATTGGGCACCGGCGCGATGACGATCTACAACTACGTCGACGGCCGTGAGGGGCTCGAGCAGCTCGTCACGGAGGCCGTGATGAACGAAACGCGCTGGGATCACGCACCCTCCGAGGACTGGCGTGCGGAGGTCCTCGCGGTCGCCGAGGGAATGTGGCGTGCCGTGCGCGCCCACCCGCACGCCATCCCGCTGATTCTCACCCGGCGCAGCGTCGATCTGGCGGCACTGCTGCCCGCCGAAGCCCTTCTGCGGGCGCTCGCGCGCAGCGGCAGGTCCGGGGCCGAACTGCTGGTGGCATTTCGTGCGGTGTCCGGATTCGTCACCGGATTCGCCCAGGCCGAACTCGCTGGGCCCTTGTCCCTCGCACGCGGCGAGGATGCCACCACGATCACCGACCGGGTCGCTGCCCTGTCATCCGAGCGGTTTCCCAAACTGATCGAAATCGCCCACGCGGCGGTCACGAGCACCCCCGAAGCCGAGTTCCGAGCCGGGATGCGCATCATCCTCACCGGACTAGAGGCGGGAACGTCCGCCTGCTGACGGCCATGGCGCCGAGGACGGGGAACCGGCCGCAGGGGAAGCGACGGATGCGCAGCGACGTCCGCGCAGGAGGTCGCCTGCGGGGCAATAGGTAAGGTGGAGACGGCGAATCGGTGCTCCGATCTCGTGGCGGCAGGGGGCGATGTGCGATCGATGATGGTGCCCGCCGACGACGGTGCCTTGCTGCACGTCGGCGTCACGGGACACGGTCCGGATGTCGTAGTCCTGTCCGGTGGACCGGGCGGCGGCCATTACCTCGAGGATGACGGGCTCGCGCCACACGGGATGCGGGCGTGGTACCCGGAGCCCAGGGGCGTCGGCCGCTCCCAGGGTGGGCCGCACGACTTCCGCCAGGCAGTCGCCGATATCGAAGCGGTGCGGCGAGCCGGAGGTGTCGACAGCTGGGTAGTGCTCGGCCATTCCTGGGGCTCGGACCTGGCGGTGCGTTACGCGCTGGACCACCCCGACCGAGTCGGGGCCGTTGTCGGCGTCGCCGGGCACGGCCTGCACAAGGACCGCACCTGGTCGCAGGCGTACGAGTCCTCGCGGCATCTGGAAGCCGACATCGACATCGACTGGGACCCAGGCGTCCACGCCGCACTGAGTGCGTCGTTCGTGGAGTGGATCCACGAACCGGATCTGCTCCGCCGACTGGCGGACTCCGATGTGGTCATGACTTTCGTCGCCCCGCAGCACGATATCCGTCCGTCGTGGCCGCTGCGGCAGCTCGCCACATTGGTACCGCACGGCAGGTTCGAGGAACTACCCGGCATGGCCCACAACCTGTGGTCGACCGATCCTGACGTGTGGGTCGACCTCGTCACGAGACTATGCCGCGTACACCTGATCACCGTGTCCGAGTAAGTTCGGTTAGTTGCTGTCATTCGGGCGCGGTGGCGTGACGGACGACTTACTCGATGCGGCAGGACGCGGACGTGAGCTCACCGCTGCGTTGGGGGTATGCCTCAGCCGTTTGTCCAGGGTCGGAGCTTGTCGGGATTGCGTATCGCCCAGAGGCGGGTGATCCGGTCACCGGAAATATCGAACGCGATCACCGTCACGGTGGCACCGGCCTGCTGAATCACGAGTCCGGGCTGTCCGTTCACAGTACGTTCCAGGATCGCCATATCCGGCGCCTTCGCCGCGATGGCGACAACGGCCCGCGCGATCCGCTCGCTTCCGTCGATCGGGTGGAGTTCGGCGCTGACCAGGCCGCCACCGTCGCCGATCGCCGTGGCATCGGGGTCGAGCAGGGCGACAAGGGCGTCGATGTCCTTGGCTTCCCACGCCCGTTTGAAGTCCCGGACGATGTCGGCGCGTTGGAGCGGCGGAACCGCGATGCCCTGCGACGCGCGAACGCGCCGACGCGCCGAGGAAGCCAGCTGGCGACAGGCAGCCGGGCTGCGGCCGACGATCTCGGCCACTTCCGCGAACGAGTAACCGAAGACGTCATGCAGGACGAACGCGACGCGCTCGGCCGGGGTCATCGATTCGAGGACGACCAGGAATGCCATGTTGACAGACTCGTCGAGGGTGACTCGGTCGGCGGGGTCGTCCATGCCGCCACTGGACCATCCGGTGATCCACTCCGTACGCTCCGGCAGCGGCTCGGGGATCCATTCGCCGACATAGCGCTCTCGCCGGGCGCGTGCCGAGCCGAGCAGGTCGAGGCAGATGCGGCCGGCGACCGTCGTCAGCCAGGCGCCGGGGGATTCGATGGCGTCCTGCCGTCGGCGGGGCATGGCGTACCAGCGGGCGTAGGTCTCCTGAACGACATCCTCTGCCTCGGCCAGGGACCCGAGCAGCCGGTACGCGAGATTGATCAGCCGGCGCCGCTCGTCCATGATCGCGCCCAGGCTCGGATCCGCCGAGCCGCCTGCCTGCTCGGATCTGGTGGTCATGGTGTACCGGCTCCTCTGGTCGCGTCCGTCTTCACTGGTTCGACGAGATACCGCACCGATGTGTGACGTTCTCACGACGCACTGTCGCTGTGGTCACGCACCGCATCGGCCACACGCGGACCACGGTTGCGCGGACCTGGAGACCGGCAGGGTGGAACGGGCGGGGAACAAGTCGCTATACGTGCGCGGCGATCCGCCGATCGATCACCGCCAGCGCGAACTCCGCCCAGCGAATGTTCTCCTGCTCGAACGAGATTCCGCGCAGCAGCGTGAGGTAGGGGCCGACGCGTTCGGCCTCGACCAGATACGCCTGCTCGCTGCGGCCGTTCAGCAGCCGCGAGCGAAGGCGTTCGTAGCGGGCCAGTTTCGCCTTCGACCACTCCAGCTTGTCGGCCACCGCGGCGCGCACGGCCGGGGCGTCCTCGACGTCCATGCCTTGCACCTTCACCATCATCTCGTCGCGGATGGCGGTGGGCTTGGCGGGTGCTCGGACGAACTCGTGCAGCGCCGCTCGCCCGGCGGCGGTGATGGCATGCAGGCGCTTGTTGGGGCGGCGCTCCTGCTGCACGACCCTGGTCTCGATGAGGCCATCGGCAGCCATGCGCTCCAGTTCCTTGTAGAGCTGCTGAGGCGTGGCCATCCAGAAATTGGCCACCGAAGCGTCGAAGCCCTTGGCGAGGTCGTAGCCGGACGCTTCGCCCTCCAGCAGGGCGGCCAGTACCGCGTTACGTAGCGCCATCCAGTCAAATTACCACGCATGCGACTATTCAAATATTTGCGCGCTGACTCCTGGACACCGCTGATGATGCGCACTAGCGTTGGGAGTAACTATTCAACTAATTTACTATGGAGGTGGGCGTGCATCCCTTCCGGGCAGCCGTGGAGGCACGGGACGAAGCGGCGATCGAGGCGCTGCTGGCCGACAATGTGGTGTTCACCAGTCCGGTGGCGTTCAAGCCGTATCCGGGCAAGGCCGTGACCGCGGCGATCCTGCGCGCGGTGATCCGCGTTTTCGAGGACTTTCGTTATGTGCGTGAGATCGCCGACGCGAACGGTCGCGACCACGCGTTCGTGTTCGAGGCGAGAGTGGACGGCAAGCAGCTGACCGGCTGCGACTTTCTGCACTTCGACGCGGACGGGAAGATCGACGACTTCATGGTCATGGTGCGGCCGCTGTCGGCCGCGCACGCCCTGGCCGCGCGGATGGGGGAGCAGTTCGAGCGCATCGAGGCCGAGGCCGCCGCGCAGCTCGGGCGTCCGGCGGCGCAGGCGTGAGCGACTTCGACGCGACGGTCATCGGCGCGGACATCGCCGGCTCGAGCACTGCCGCGACCTACTCGCGATACGTCGCCATGGGCGACAGCCAGACCGAAGGCGTCGGCGATCGCGGCGACCAAGGCGGCTTACGTGGTCTGGCCGATCGCTTCGCCGAACTGCTCGCCGCGATCAATCCAGATTTGCGCTACGCCAACCTCGCCCTTCGCGGCAAACTCGCTCGCCAGGTGCACGCCGAACAGCTCGGCGCCGCCCTCGCATTACGGCCGGACCTGGTCACCGTGGTCACCGGATTCAACGACCTGTTGCGCCCGGGATTCGACGCCGACGAGGTCGCCGGACACCTCGATGCCATGTTCGCGGCGCTCACCGCCCACGGCGCCGTGGTGGCCACGCTGACCTTCCCCGAGGTCACGCGCATCACCCCGCTGGCGCGTCCGATCGGCGGCCGGGTCATCGCACTCAACCATCGCATCCGCGCATGCGCCCAACGGCACGGCGTCATCGTCGCCGAAACGACCCCCACGCCGTCGTCACCGATCCCCGCCTGTGGAGCCCCGATCGGCTGCACGCGAGCCCGATCGGCCATCAACGCATCGCCGACGCTCTCGCCCACGCGCTGCGGCTGCCCGGCGCCGACGACCGTTGGACCAGCCCGTTGCAACCGGCGCTGCCCGAGCGCGGTGTGTTGGCCGTGGCGGCGAACGAGCTGCGCTGGGCGGCGACTTTCCTCGGCCCTTGGCTCGGGCGACGGCTGACCGGGCGGTCTTCCGGCGACGGCCGTACCGCCAAACGCCCCGACCTGCTGCCGGTTTGCGACCGCACGGCCGCTGCGACTGCCGCGACCACGGACCGGTGAAGACGGTCCCCGGACGCTGCGGATAGATAACAGAATGCTGCTTCGGATGGATAACAGAATGCTTCGGAGCGTTCTGACTTGTTATAGAAGAAGGGGGAAAGGTGGAGAGAATATTCGACCTGAAGTACGAAAAATTCTCCCTACCGGATACCTATCGACATAGAACAAGTTGAGGAGTAAATATCATACCTGACGGTCAACGTCGCCCGCCCGGGGGGAATCCAACACATATCGGTCCCGATGATTGGACTCCCGATGATATTCAAGAAATTAGTGGCGACCGCCCTGATGGCCATCGCGTCAACGGGCATTGCCATGGCAACGGCACACGGTGAGGGCACCCTGGCAAACCTCACGATGAACGGGGTGGATGGGCCTATCGCCTACACGACAACTCTGGCGGCTGATCACCGCAGCGCAGTCGTCGATCTCGCTTCCGGCAGATTCGAAGTAACGCCGGACGCGGTCAACGTGGTCGCGGACGACGGTGCGATTGTCGGAACGATCCCGACGACACTGCGTATGGAGACCGGCCAGAACTTCAGCGTCACACCGTCGCTCGACCCGTCGGGTAGGACGCTGACGATGACGCCGGCAGGTGGCACACCGTCACCCGCCGC
Organism: Nocardia sp. CY15; assembly: GCF_009829295.1. Taxonomy (NCBI): domain Bacteria; kingdom Bacillati; phylum Actinomycetota; class Actinomycetes; order Mycobacteriales; family Nocardiaceae; genus Nocardia; species Nocardia sp. CY15. The sequence continues at coordinate 5,471 of NZ_VUOT01000016.1, read as the reverse complement.
GGTCACACCCGAGGTGCAGGGCCTGATGCACGATGCCCTGCTCGGTGGCGCCTTGCTGGGTGCGGCGATCGGCTGCGCGATCGGCATCGCCATCGGAATCTGGTTCTTCGTCGTCGGCGCCGTCATCGGCTGCGCGGTCGGTGCTGCGGTAGGTGCCTGGTTCGGCTTCTTCTTCACCCCGTTCTGATCGATATCGGGAAGAACCGAATCAAGATAGTCGACACGGCCGAGCGGGCCACGAACCCGCTCGGCTTCGCCATGCGAAATGGTCGTTCGGTCGACGGCCCGATCGCAGTACTCGAGCAGTGCGGTGATCATTGTGTCCGGTGCCGCCGACAGACGAGCAAGCACGGAATTCTCGAACGCTTCCATCAGAAGATGAATCGCGCAGCCGGTCACCACAGTCGACTCCGCCCGATTCGTCGATGAGAACCGAGAAATCTGGATGGTGGTGTAGAACTCGGGGACCGATACGAATACGACCACAATGACGAAGTACTTGCTGCTCGAGCACTACGGGTGCCCCGGTCGACGACGTGCCCATGGACCAGTGGACGCCGCAGGAGTTCTCGGCTCACATGCAATACATGCGCGACTTCGCGGCCCGGCTCGAGGAGACCGCGAGTACGTCGACAGTCAGACGCTCGCCCCCGAGGGCATGTCAGTCCGGTGCGAAGGCGAGGGCCGACCGCCGGTCACCGACGGCCCTTTCGCCGAGACCGAGGACCTCGTCGGCGGCTGGATGGTGAGTGACTCGAGGCGCGGCCGTTCCTGACCGCGCCGCCCATCACGGAGTGACCTCCGAGATGACCTGCCGCGCCAGGCCGCCCGACTCAACGCCCGCCGATAGCTCTGCCGGGCCGCGCTCGAATTGTCCCGACGCACTCGGCGTGGCCCCATGACACCGAGTTCCCCGAGGGATGCTCTCGCATCCGAAACGTCGTCCATCCCCGCGCGAGCGCACCGAGCCGCGCGCCCGTTCGGAACCGGATCGGCGCGGCGCGACGGATCGGCGCGGCTCGGCGTGACTCCACGGCTTGACCCTGACACTGTGACAAGGACTTGAGTGGTCGACGAAGGAGGTGGTTGTCGTGAACACAACCAACCACGGCGAGCCGGATGCTCGCCTTGTCGACGCTCTCGCCGACACTGATTCGTCGGCTCGGCAGCGGGCGGCGCTATCGGCAGGCACGCTGGGCGATCCCCGTCTCGCGGAGATCCTCGCCGCCCGGTGTGCCGTCGAACCGGATTTCTTCGTCCGGGACATGCTGACCTGGGCGTTGTGCCGGTTGCCACCCGAGATCACGGTACCGAGGCTGCTCGCCGAACTCCGGTCCGACATCGCCCAGGCCCGCAGTCAGGCGCTGCACACGCTGTCGAAGATCGGCGACCGGAGTGCCTGGCCCGCGGTGTCGACACTGCTGCACGACGAACACGACGAGGTCGCGCAAAGCGCGTGGCGGGCCGCCGTGGTGCTCGTTCCGCCCGGCGCGGAGGGCGAACTCGCCGCCGATATGGCGACCGCGCTCGGACGGGGTGACCACCATGTGCAGCTCAGTCTGAGCCGCGCACTGGCGGCGCTCGGAGAGGCCGCCGCGCCGGTTCTGGTTGCCGCGATGGCGAATCCGGATCCACGCGTTCGCGCGCATGCGGAGGCCACCGAGGGGCTGCGTCGTGACCCCGACAGCGGGTTCACCCTCTCGGTGGAAATGGCCAAGCGCGTCGCCGCGACCGGTCCGGACGCATAAAAGGAGACGATGGATGTTGATCGGTGAGGTTTCGCGGCGTTCCGGCGTCAGCACCCGCATGCTGCGCCACTACGACGCGTTCGGTCTGGTGAAACCGACGCTCCGCACATCCGGTGGTTACCGTGAATACTCCGCCGACGACATCCGTCGCCTCTTCCACGTCGAGTGCCTCAGGACTCTCGGGCTGTCGCTGAACGAAGCCAAGCGGGCGCTGGACGAACCCGGTTTCGCTCCGGCCGAATTGGTGGGAGAGCTCATCCGGCACACGCGAGCGCGGATCGCGTCCGAGGAGGAACTGCTCAGGAAGCTCGAGCGCGTCGACGCGGCCGCGCCCGCGCAGTGGGGGGACGTCCTCGGCATCGTCACGTTGTTGCACGCGCTGGAATCGGAGTCCGGAGCCCGCCGTCAGCAAGCGGTGCTGTCGCAGAACGAGCGCACGTCGCTGCCGGTCGAAGCCCTGGTCGAGGCGGCGCTGTCGGAGAACGACCCGAATGTCGCCGGAGCGCTGCGGTGGTCGTTGGCGAGGGCGGCCGGTGAGGGGTTGAAGGACCTGGCCGTCGGTCTGGATTCGGGGGCGGTCGAGGTCCGGCGGCGGGCGACTGTCGCGATAGCGGCAGTGCCCGCCGCGGAGGCGACGATGCTGCTGAGGAGGGCTCTGGACGACCGCGACGCGACGGTGCGAGACCGCGCTGCCCTGGCTCTGGGCTCCCGGCGTGTCGCCGAGGCGATGCCTGCCCTGCTCGAGATGGTCGTCGAAGGGCGGTCCGATGTCGAGGCCGCCGAGATGCTGGGATTGTTGGCGCAGGACGCGGCCTGTGCCGACGACATCGTCCGGGCGATGCGGGACCGGCTCGACAACACTGTCGACGCCCCGACACGTCTGCGGATCACGCAGGCGCTCGCCGAGCTTGCGGGCACCGCGGCACGGGAAGCCCTCATAGCGCTGACTGCCGACGACGACCGGACGATCGCGGCGACCGCGTCCGCGATTCTGCGCTCGAGACCGCCCGAAATCGAGTTCACAGATTCGCTCGGACGTCTCTCAACGTTCGAGGAGGAAGCCCGCCGCCCGTTCCGCAACGATTGATCCCGACTTGCCCTCCGGTCCGAAGTGGTCGAGTCCGTCGATGGTGTCGAGGGTGGCGTGGGGGAGTGTGCGGGCAAGGACGTCGAGTTCTGTACGCGTTGTCGACGGCGTGCGAGTTCCGCGAAGGATCAAGGTCGCGGTGGTGAGGTCGGCGAACTCGTGCAGCCGGTCGTGCTGCGCGGCCAATTGCTCGTGTTCGGCCAGGTTGGCTGCGAGCAGCGGCCGCATTCGCTGCCATCGCCGCCCGCGGAATCCGATGCGTAACGCGGTGCGCAGATACCAGTGGGGCAGCCTGGCAACGAATCCCGGCGCGCCACCGGATCCCTGGATGAAATAGGCGAAGGCGGCGTAGGGGTCGCCCGCGGCCAGCCGCTCACGGTAGGGGGCCATCCATCCGGTGGCTACCTGGCCGCCGGGTACCCCCGGCTCGTAGAGCACGACGCGGTCGAACACCGGTGACGACCGTTCCGTCTCGAGAACGACGAGTCCGCCATAGCTGTGTCCGAACGCCAGCCGCGCGCCGGTTTCAGCTTGCACGGCGAGCACGTCGTCCACTTCCTTTCGCAAGAGGTAGTCCTCCCCGAGTGGGCCGCTCGCGCCGCGCCCGCGTCGTTCGAGGAGATGCACAGTGCAGGACTCGGCCAGTGCCGATGCCAACGGTAGATAGTCCTGCGCGGTGAACAGTGAGCCGCCGATCACGATCACTCCCGGCCCGCTGCCCATGGTTCGGTAGCCGATCGGTGTGCCGTCTGTCGAGACGACCGAGCGCTGCATGGCCGGTGTGACCGGTACGTCGGCATTCATGTGAGGGACTCCAAGCGCTCGAAGGTGGCCAGCAATCGCGCGGTGTGCCGCGCGTATTCGTCGTAGGGCACGCCGCTTTCGGCGACGACTGCCGCCAACCGCTCTTCGAGGCCGCGCTGGGCCGCGGCTACCAGCTCCTGCCCTTTGCCGGTGAGACTGAGCCGGCGGCTTCGTCCGCCTCCCGGGTCGGGGCGCACGTCGAGCAGCCCGTCGGCGGAGAGGACCGCCGCCATGCGACTGACCGACGGTTCCGTCACACCGAGCCGGTCGGCAAGAGTCCGCTGCGTCGAGGCTCCCAACTCGCCCACGAACGTCAATGCCAGAAAGCGGCTGTAGGACACGCCGTGCTCGGCTCGCAGAATGCGGTCCGCCGCTCGATCCAGACGGGCGGTGAGCACGTGCAGGTCGAAGCTCAGAGTCGGTTCCACCTCCATAACTTAGCATGCTAACTTAGCAATGCAAATCGATCGCTCGTTCGATTCGGTCGGGCAATCGTCGAGCAGTGACGCGGGATGCTGGATTCAGCGTTCGTTCGGCGCGTGCGCGGCACCGAGAGGGGGCAGGCCCTCCCGATACGTCGGGTAGGCGGGGGACCAGCCGAGTTCGCGTTCGGCTTTGGCGGTGTCCAGTCGGATGTGACTGCTCACCAGCAGGGCGTGCAGATAAGGTGTCGCCCGTAGCAGCCACCCGGGGATGCGGCGTGGCGGCGGGGCATCGGCCACGGCCGCGAGAGCATCGAGGTAGTCGCCCATATCGACCGGCTCCCGGTCGGCGATGTTGTAGGCCTCGCCTGGCCGGCCACGTGCCAAGGCCGCGAGGGTCGCGGAAGCGGCGTCGGCGATGTGTATCGGGTGCAGGGTCCCGGGTTCGCGCGGCACCGGCAGCCTGCGGCGGCGGAGGCTGTCCATCATCCCGAAGGTGGCCGGTTCCGGCCCGTAGAACAAGCCGTAGCGCAGTGCGATACCGCCGTATCCGAGCACCTGTTCCTCGTTGGAGCGCAGTGAGCGCATATGGGTCTCGAATGGGCCGTGACCGAGGGGCGCGAAAGGATGATCCTCGCTGAGCGGAGCCGGGCCGTGGTTGCACCAGCCGTAGCCGAGGAAGAACGACTGTGTCACGAATTGCCGGGCGCCGACGGTTTCCGCCGCCCGCAGCAGATTGCGGGTGCCCTTGTCACGCAGTTCGTCGGTGGCGTACAGGTCCCGATGCCGGGTCGGTGTCCTGGTGAGCGCGGTGGCCTGGTGGACCACCGCGTCCGCACGCAGACCCGCGACGGCGTTGCGTAGCGCAGCGGCGTCCAGGATGTCCGCGACCACCGGACGAACACCGGACTCGGCGAGGCGATGGCCGCCGGCGGCTGTTCGGGTGAGGCCGAGCACGGTATGGCCGGCCGACCGCAACAGAGGGATCAAAGCGGAGCTGATCGTGCCGGTCGCGCCGGCGAGCAGGATCCTCACGGTTTCACCTCGAGACCGTGGCGGCTGAATTCCGCGTGCGCAGTTCCCGCAGGCGGATGACGAGGCGCGATCATCATCAGCCCGATCCCGATCTGGAAGACGCCCGCGTCGTGCAGGAAATGCTCGTGCTCCGGCCAGTTGGCCCATTCGGCGAAACCAGCCGGGTCGATGCGGCACCAGATCCCGATACCCAGCATCGATGCCGCTGCCACAAGGGTGACGACGGTGACCGAACGATTCATGGTTGCCTCCCTAAGTTTGTGGGTGTCTGGGGTTGGTGCCCTGGATGCCCAGGGCGGTGGGGTGTAGCTGATGGTTGGTTGCTGTTGTTGTGGCTGCGAAGGAATGGCTGCCCCACCGTGCTGGACGCTCCGG